>JACQOY010000188.1 GCA_016207765.1 Deltaproteobacteria bacterium
AATGTCTAGTGCTTGTTCAA
The DNA here is from genome assembly GCA_016207765.1 of Deltaproteobacteria bacterium. Classification (GTDB taxonomy): domain Bacteria; phylum UBA10199; class UBA10199; order UBA10199; family SBBF01; genus JACQOY01. The sequence continues at coordinate 21 of JACQOY010000188.1, forward strand.
TTTAATATTGATGGGCTGTATCGACCAGAATTAAATTGATTACAAGCACTTGTGCCGTGTCCATAATGTCAAAATTAAATGGTCAAGGTACTAGGTTTAAAGTCCTCTCCCAACGAAGCTGGACCATCCTTGAAGCCTTTGCCTCTGTTTTGATCACCGAAAGATTGCTCAAAAATATTTCCCTCGAGAAGGCCCATTTTAAGGAACGTATTTTGTTTTCTCTGACCCATTGTTCCCCTCAATTGAGATTTACCCTTTTTCTCGCTTTGTGGATTTTCGAACTCGAGGCCTATCGAATCTATTTTAAGGCTTTCACCCGATTGTCCGCCGAACAGCGGGATCGTTATCTCAAAAAATGGAGCCATAGCCGTTCGTACTGCCGCTATCTTTTGTTTCGGCCGTTGCACGTTTTTGTTTATGCCGCCTACTATTCCAACCACGAAATTTCCGCATCGCTCGGTTTTGAAGAACCGCATGATGGGTACAATATGCTCCGAGATCACCCTCCCCCCAACCCCTTCCCCTCAAGGGAGGGGGGATTCAAAATTTCCCCTCTCCCCTTGGGGGAGAGGGACAGGGAGAGGGGTGGATCGGGAATTCTCGATGTCCCCGAGAAAGATGTTGAGATGAAAGTGGAAGTTTGCGTCATCGGTTCGGGAGCCGGCGGTGCTGTTGCGGCCAAAGAGCTTGCTTCGCTGGGACATGAGGTTTTGATCCTCGAAGAAGGGGCCTTGTTCTCCATCGAACATTTCAAAAATTTGTCCACCATGGAGCGGAACACGCTGATCTATCGTGACGGCGGCATGACCACAACCATCGGTGTTCCCATGATCCTTCTTCCGACCGGCAAAGGGGTCGGAGGGACAACGGTGATCAACTCGGGAACCTGCTTCAAAACGCCAAAAAAAGTTTTTGACCGGTGGGGAAAAGAATTTGGCCTCGATCTGACCGTTGAACTGATGACCCCCTTTTTCAAGAAAGTTGAAAAAACGCTCGATGTCCAGCCGGTTCTCGATAAGGTTTTTGGCGGCAACGACCGGATGATTCAAGGTGCGGCAAGCAAACTCCATTTGCACGGCGGTCCCCTCTTGCGGAATGCGCCGGGTTGCCGCGGGAGCGGTGTCTGCATTTTCGGGTGCCCTGCCGGGGCCAAACAAAGCATGGAGCGGAGTTACCTTCCGCTGGCCTTTAAGGCGGGGGCCAAGCTTTATCCGCTTTGCCGTGTGGACCGGATTCACCGCCGGCACGAACGCGTCTACCGGATCGACGCCCGATTTGTCGATCCGCAGACGGGGGCGCCCAAGGCCGGACTGACCATCTATCCCGAAAAGGTTGTTGTCGCCTGCGGAACGTTGCATTCGCCGCTTTTGCTCAAAAGGAGCCGTATCGGATTGGAGAGCGGACAGTTGGGAAAAAATCTGACCGTTCATCCGACGGCCAAAATGGTGGGGGTTTTTGACGAGGTGATCGACGGCCACAAGGGGGTTCCGCAGGCCTCCCAGATAGCCGATTTCGAACCGGAGGGGATGATGTTCGAAAGCGTTTTTTTCCCGCCGTGGCTTTTGGCCACCAGCATTTTTCACACGCAGGAAAAGCATGCCGAGATCATGCGGGCCTTCCGCAGACTCGGCGTCTACGGTTTTTTGGTCCATGACGAAAGCCGGGGGCGCGTAATGGGCGGACCGGGTGGAAGGCCGGTTGTTTTCTATAATCTGGGGCAGAGAGAAAAAGAATTGTTTGTCAAAGGGCTTAAAATTTTGGCGCGTCTTTTCTTTTCAGCCGGCGCCCGGAAGGTTTACCCCACGGTCCGGACCATTCACGAAATTACCTCCCTTGAAGAGATGGAAAAAATAGAAAGCCGGCATATCCGGCGGCGCGACCTCGAATCAGCCGCATTTCACCCACTGGGAACCTGCCGAATGGGGGTCGATCCGGGAATGTCGGTGGTTGATCAGAATATGCGCGTTCACGGAATGGAAAATCTCTGGGTCGCCGATGGATCGGTTTTTCCAACCTCCCTTGGGGTCAACCCTCAGATCACCATCATGGCCTTTGCGGCCCGGTGTGCGGAGGGGATTCACGGAGGGGAGGCAACAGCGAGAGAGTAGAGAGTAGTGAGCCGATAGCGGAAAGCAGACCAATCCGCTCCAGGCTTTCTGCTTTCGGATTTCTGATTTCTCGCAGTTGCAAGATTCCCTCTCTCGTAATACAAGTACCTTGTGAACAGAAAAAGCCTCTTTCTCCTCATCGCGCTTCTCGCAGTGATTGGCACCTGGTCCTACTTTCAGCAGGGGACAAACGGTGGCGATTACAGTCTGGTGGGAAAAGAGGCCCCCGATTTCAGCCTCAAGGATGAAAAGGGAAATACGGTCCGGCTCAGCGGTCTAAGGGGGAAGGTGGTTCTTCTCCATTTTTGGGCCACTTGGTGTCCGCCGTGCGTCGAGGAAATTCCGTCTCTGGACAAGATGGTCAAAAAATTCGATCCGGCAAAGTTCATGTTATTGCCGGTGTCGGTGGACGAAGAGGGGGCTGACGCCATCAAGGCATTCAGAAAACGGGTGAGTTTTTCTTTTTCGGCTGGCTTGAACCCGAAGGCCGATGTGGCCGATCTGTACGGCGTTTATCGCCTGCCCGAAAGCCTCCTGATCGATCAAAATGGAAAAGTGGTGAAAAGAATCGGCGGGCCCCAGGATTGGGAGCATCCCCGGTGGGAAGAGATGATCAACAAGTTGTCACCACCGTAAAACCACCTTCCCGAATAGTCCCCCCTTTTCCAGAAGTTCATGTCCCTTGGCGATGTCGTGAGACGGCAACACCTGGTGAATCACCGGCTTTAGTTTTTTCTTCCCGATCCATTGGACAATTTTCTCCAGGTCGCGCTTGTTCCCCATGGTGGAGCCGATGATTTGTTGGTGCTTCATGAAGACATGACGAAGATTGATTGAAACGTCCGCGCCGGTGGTGGCACCACAGGTCACCAACTTTCCCCCTTTAGCCAGGGCCTTTAAGGCCTCCTTCCAGACCTTCGCGCCGACATGTTCGAACACGACATCAACACCGCGCCCGTTTGTCAGTTCGCGGACGCGTTGTCCAATGCTCTCCGTGTAGTGGTCAATCACGTCATCGGCTCCCAGTTCGAGCACCCGTTTTTTCGCCTCGTTGGAACTGACGGTGGTGATGATACGCGCCCCTTTTAGTTTGGCAATTTGGATGGCCGCAGTACTGACGCCGCTGGCCCCGGCCATGATCAGGACGGTCTGTCCCGCTTGGATATCGGCCTTCGCCACAAGCATCTGCCAGGCGGTCATGAACACAAGCGGAAAGGCGGCCCCCTCTTCAAAGTTGACCGACTCCGGTAATGGGATGATCCGGTTTTCCGGAAGACAGATAAACTCACGGTGAACGCCGTCGCAATGTTCCCCCAGGATTTTGTATTCGGTGCAGAGCGCCTCGTCTCCCGAAATGCAGGCGGGGCATGAACCGCATCCGAATCCGGGGTTCCAAAAAACGCGGTCTCCTTTTTTAAAGCAAAGGGTTTTCGAGCCGGTTTCAGCAACAACACCGGAACCGTCGGCCCCGGGCACCAAGGGGAGGAGAAGGTTTAAGCCTTTGAGCAATCCCTGCCTGATCCAGACATCGAGATGGTTCAAACTGGTGGCCTTGACCTGGATTTTGATTTCGTCTGCGCGCGGTTCGGGTTCGAGGATTTCGTTGATGACGAGTTTATCAGCACCGCCGTATTCGTGAATGCGGATGGCTTTCATGGACCGTTGTACGGGCTACCCGTCGGGTCGCCCCTACTCGTGCTTGACTTGTTTGACTCGATTCTTTTCGTCAACGATTACTTTGCTTGGCTTGTGGGTTTTATATTCGTCGGTGGTGAGGTTGACAAAGCTGGTGATAATGACAATGTGCCCCTTTTTAATCAGCCGGGCGGCCGCTCCGTTGATGCAAACAATTCCGGAACCTTTGGGGGCGGGGGGCATGCAGTAGGTATAAAGACGGTGCCCCTCGGTGGCATCCCAAATGTGGACCATTTCGTTCACATACAAGCCCGCCTTCTCCATCAACTCGCCATCCAGGGTGATAGACCCTTCATAATTGATATTGGCATCGGTAACCGTGGCTCGGTGAATTTTTGATTTGAGAACCTGAAGCAACATTGACGCAGGACGTTAACGGGAAAGAAAAAGGTTGTCAACTCTCTAACCCCTCTGAATTAGTCATTTTTTTAAAACAGAGTCGTGATTAGCCGCGATCATCGATGCCAGCCAGTGGACAAATATTTTCCAGACGTCATTTAACCCCATAAAATCACTTGCTTTTTAACTTTTTTTGGATTTTTATTATTTTCCACGCAACTTTTTTACTTGTTTGCCGATAATGGTATTGAGAGGGGGAATTATTGGGGTGGGTCAATGAGTGACCAGAGGGGCGATCAGACAACCATCAATGGGAGGAATGTATGTACACACGAGTTGTTTCAAGCAAGCTGTATCTGGTTCACATGGTTTATGTTGAAGGGAAGGGCTACCGTCAACAGGTGATCCACAAATTCCAGAAAGGGGACGATGTCCTGACCGTATACAAAAAATTGCAGGACGATCATCCCGAGTTGAAATGGAATCTTAACCATGAAGATATTTTGAAGGCATTGGACAACATGCGTCCGAGCCAGAAGCGTCAGCTTCAGAGAAAGCGCAAGATCGAGCGCTTGATCAACGAGGCGAGTTCCATCGCGCAGAAGCTGGGTACTTCACTGGATGAGTTTTTCAATGTGAAGAATCGGGTGAATTAAGATTTGAACTTTCCCTAAAAAGGCCCGTCCGCCTCCGGCGTGCGGGCTTTTTTCTTTGCTGTAAAAACAAAGAGAGTCATTTTGCGGAGCAATTTTCGTTCCCGCCGGCGACATCCACCATTGAGACAAGCCAACTTCCTCGGCGGCTTACGAAAATTGCGAAGACAAAAGGACTCTCTTTGTTTTTACATTATCTCCATTTTATCGAACATCCCATGGAGTGTTTTTGATCCTTGGAGATCGACTTGCCGGAAGCAAGATGATCGATGGCCTCTTTGAGTTCCTCCCTTTTTACCTTCTTTTCATCCTGCCAGTTGTCATCGAGCCGGCCATGGTAGACCAGCTCTTTTCTCTCATTAAACAGGTAGAGGTCGGGGGTGCATTGCGCCTTGAAGGCTTCAGCCACCCTCTGAGTTTCGTCCACGAGATAAGGAAAGCTGATCCCCCATTCGCGGATCTTGTTTTTCATTTTTTCGGGGGCGTCTTCCGGGTAGTCGGGGTGAATATTCGGGTTGATCGCGACGGTGTTGATTCCCAGTTCGTGCGCATGGCGGGCCAGTTTGATGAGTCGCGGCCAGATGGCTATGGCGTAGGGGCAATGGTTGCAGGTGAAGGCGACAAGCAACCCTTTTTTCCCGTAAACGTCGTTCCCTTTGTACGTCTTGCCGTTGGGGTCTTTCAACTCAAACGGCGGCATCCCGGTTCCAAGGGGGATGTCGATCGATTCGAGAAGGGCCATAACGGAAGACCAGGGACAAGGGACTAGTGACAAGGGACCAAAAGCTTTAGGTCACCAGTCACTGGTCACTGGTCACTGGTCATTTTATCTTCCTTGGGTGTCTCAATCCATCCCGTACCATCAGCGCAAAACCCTTCTTGTTGTCCTTGACGACCAAAAACCAACCGATCGCCATGCCGATATAGACAAACGCGTAGATATTCCTCGCCTCGGTGGAAGTGAAAAAAAGCTGGGTGACAAAGAGGACAAAAAGCATCAATGCTTCCGTGATCGAGAACCTTAAGTTGGCGATGATGACGATGGCAAAAAGCGACTGCGCCGCCGTGAGAAAGATCTCTTCCGACTGACGGGCATCCATGACCATCGGGCCGAAATGCCCGGCCGAAAGGTTGTAGACCAGCGGCAACATCCCCACCAAAAGGGTCCACTGGTTCACCTTGGATGAGACGAGGGTTCCCAGGCTGGCCGCGGCGCGGGCCCTGAGGGCAAAAATGATGGCGACAATAAACTCGGGTGACTCGGAGGCCAAAGGCGCCAGCCACTGCACCAGAATAAATTCCTCAATTCCCCACTTGTGTCCGATATCCAGCAAGCCTTCCGCAAAAGGCTCCGCGGAAATGAAAATGGTATAGCCGGAAAAGAGAAAGAAAAAGAGGGTGATCAATCCCCTTTTTCCCCTCGACCATTCGGCCAGTTTCACAATCGGACCTTCGATGTCGGGTTCTTCATGGTGAGACCGCGTCGCTTGGAACATGTACCAGGAAAAGATCGAAAAGAGAACGAGGGAATCGACCCACGAAAGGGAATGTTTGAGGGGGATGACAAAACAGTAGAGGGTGGCCGCCGACAACGCGAAGAGTTCAATCCGGTTGGCCGGTTCGAGTTTAACCTCCCCTTTTTTTGTCTTGAAAAAATAGGCAAAAACCACTGCCGCCCATCCGACGCCGATCAAAAGCCGATTGGCACCGGTCATATTCGCCGTGGCGTAATGAATGTATTCCGGGTTTTTTCCCGCCTCCCAGGCAAAATACATATCGACGGCGTATTCCGGCAGGACGGCAACCAGCGCCAGAAAGGCGATGGCGAGCGACTGCGGGATTTCAAACTGCGCCAGCTCCGCCCCCCAGGAGAGCATGAAGGCGGCGCCGAAAATGGCAATGCCGGGGGAGAGGGCATTCCAAGGCTCCGGCAGATGGGTTCCGGTACCTTTCAGCCAGATCCACTGGCCGCACAAAAGAAAGACAAGACCGATAAAACCAAGATCGCGGAATTTGGGCATAATTTTGTATGTTTCGTTTTGTGGCAAAACACCACGAGTCACGTAATTTGCATGCACCACGCCACTGCAAATTACACAGCAAAGTTTGTAGCGGCAATCAAACTTGATGACAAGGAAAATACACTCACAAAATCACTTGAAAAGTGAACGCCCTTCTCTCCATATATACAATCAAATGAGCACTATTCGATCTTTTGTTGCGATTCCAATCCCAGACAATATCAAAAAATCTGTTCAGGATTGGGTTGAGCCTTTTCGGAGGCATGATTCCTCCATTCGGTGGGTAAGGCCGGAGGGGATTCATTTGACCCTTAAATTTCTGGGAGAGGTGGAAGAAAAACGGTTCGAAAATTTTTTTTCAGAATTTACGCAACTCTTGACCCCCTTCCGGCCGATAAGATTATCTGTGAAGGAGGTCGGTCAGTTCCCCCCAAGCGGGACGCCGCGTATCCTTTGGATGGGATTATCCGGCGAGATCGATCCGCTCAAGCTTCTGGTCCGGTCGGTGGATGATTTTTTTGAGCGGTTTGGTTTTCCAAAAGAAAAAAGGGCCTTTGCACCACATGTGACCATCGCACGGATCAAAGAAAAACCGTCAAGTACCCTTCGGGCGAAGTCCCCGACTGAGGGGGCACAAGAGCCTGTAACGCTCTCTGCCTTCGGCGGAACAGCGCCTCTGGCGCCCCAAGTGCCCCAAGGAGGGACTGCTTCGCCGCCACGAGCTCTGCGAGTGGCCAGATCGCTAACAGGCTCTAGCGGGTTTTTGAGGAAATGGCATGAAGCGGGGCCTGTCTCCTTCGGCGAATTTGTCGCCGATCGGGTTGTTTTTTACAAAAGCGAGTTGACAAAAGGAGGGGCGGTTTATAGCGTCATCGGGGAGTTTGAATTGGGAAAGAAATGAACGAATGTTTAAAAAGTTCAAGGTTAGAGAAGTTCAAGGTTGTAAAACTTTAAACTTTTTTAACTTTGAACTTTTATAACCTTGAAGGAGGTATTTATTATGGAAGCAGTCCAAACCAACACAGACAAGGGGAAAGCCATTTCACTGGCGGTATCGACCATCGAAAAACAGTTCGGCAAAGGGGCGATCATGCGGCTGGGGCAGGAGGAGATTCTCAAAAACGCCCAGCTCGATGTCATCTCGACCGGGTCACTGGCCCTCGATATCGCCTTGGGGGTTGGCGGGATTCCGCGGGGGCGGATCATTGAAATCTTCGGGCCGGAATCATCCGGTAAAACCACGCTGACCCTTCATGTCGTGGCCGAGGCCCAGAAAAAAGGGGGGATCTGCGCCTTTATCGACGCCGAACATGCGTTGGATGTCACCTATGCCCGGAAACTCGGCGTCAAAACGGAGGATTTGTTGATCTCCCAGCCCGATAACGGCGAGCAGGCCCTCGAGATTGCCGAAACGCTCGTCCGATCCAATGCGGTGGATGTGATTGCGGTCGATTCTGTCGCCGCGCTGGTTCCCCGCGCCGAAATAGAGGGAGACATGGGAGATGCCCAGATGGGGGCGCAGGCGCGGCTGATGAGTCAGGCGCTTCGCAAACTGACCGCGACGGTTGCGCGATCCAAGACGCTACTTATTTTCATCAACCAGATCCGGATGAAAATCGGGGTGATGTTCGGT
>JACQOY010000190.1 GCA_016207765.1 Deltaproteobacteria bacterium
ATTAAATTAGTGAATAAACTCAATCCCATCCCCTGTTTTCGCGCTTTTATGCTCCATCAGGCCATCAGGTCGTTCAGTTGACAATGTGTGCCTATAAGCATAACATTTGAAAATGGCGGCCTACCGTTGGAGCAAGGAGAAAAACGAACAGCTCAAACGGGAACGCGATATTGGGTTTGACGAAATCCTGGACGCCATGGCCGGAGGAGGCCTTTTGGATACCTTGGACCACCCCAACAAATCCAGGTATAAAGGACAGAAAATTTTTGTCGTCGAATGCGGGGAATACGTCTATGCCGTTCCGTTCAAAGAAACGGAAAATGAAATTTTTCTGAAAACCATCATTCCCAGCCGCAAATACCGCAAAAAGTACAAGAAGGAGGCCTCATGAAAGACAAACTGACAAAATCGGAAGCGAAGATTCTGGGAAGTTTTGAAAAGGGAGAATGGCAAAGCCTGGGCAGGCAAACCACCCGTCGTTATGCCAAAATGGCGCGAAGGCAGGTTAAGGAAAAGAGGATCAACATCCGCCTGGCCGCCAGTGTTTTGGATCGATTGCGTCACGACGCTGAAGAAAGCGGCATTCCCTACCAAACTCTGATTTCCAGCGTTCTTTTTCGCTACGCCGCAGGAAAACTCTGCGACCAAACCCATATTTTAAAGGCTCTTGAGGTTCTTAGACACCAGCGTTGATTGTAGATTAGGTGCGGATTACAGGCACTTCACCCCATCCCATAAAGAGGGACTGCTTACGCTGTAAAGAGGGGCCGCTCTTCAACGAAGTAGCCCCCCTGTGGGGTATGCGGTAAACCTCACTGAAAGGATACAGGCTGGGATAGCGTGTTCCAGCCTGCCTGCGGGATTTGTTTGATCGGATACTTGCTCTTGATGAAGACCAAATGAATATCGGCGCGGACTCACTACCGGAAAAATGCACGGCCCGGCCCCCGCGGCAGAAAAACTCAGTCTGGTCCATGGTCAAGACCTGATATCATTTGATATAAAGACCCGACCCCCAGATCTATGCTCCATCAGGCCATCAGGTAATGCGCCTTGCCATTTGGTGCCATATATGGCACCATCTTCACTGTGTCGAAAAAACCCGGCAAATTGTGGGCGCAAATTCAAAACAACGCCCAAAATGTCAGGTTTGGCGATTTTTTAAGGCTGGTTGAATGGTTTGGTTTTGTCGCCAAGGGAGGACGCGGTTCTCACCGGACTTTTTTCCATCCCGGCGTTCGCGAGATACTCGATTTACAGGAACTCGGCGGCGAGGCCAAACCGTATCAGATCAGGCAATTGTTGAAACTGGTCCGACAGTACGGCCTTAAAGGAGGAGCATCATGAAACAAAAAAAGATTGTCTATATCATCCGGGTCTTTTGGAGCGAGGAAGATCGCTGTTATGTGGCCGAAGTGCCGGAACTTCGCGGATGTTCCGGCCTTGGGCCCACCCCCGAACAGGCCCTTCGTGAGGCCCGACGCTCCATTCAAAACTGGATGCGGGTGGCCAAAAAAGAAAAACTCCCGATCCCGGAGCCCATCGGTATGAAAAAGTCTTCGCGCTTGAATCTTCGTTTGCCCGAGGAGATTGTCGATCAGGTAAAACGGGCCGCCAGGGAACGGCATATGTCGTTAAACCAATACGCCCTATGGAGGCTCGCCTCTTGACACTCGCCGGAGAACCTCGACACCGTTGATAAAGAAAAAAAATTAACGGATAACAAGTACTCTTGCGGATCGGGCCAGCATGGGGGCGCCCGAAAAGGCCATGATTGGTCCGGTTGTCTGCGGCCAAAGCCACAAGGAATCCGAAGCCGTTCCGAACGGAATATCGGCCGTCATTGTCTCGGCGTCGGTCATTGACTCTTCCCCACTTTCGGCATCCTCTTCGGCGATGCCTGATATTACCTCTGCCTGGGGGGAAAGCTGTTCGAGAAGCATCGGTTCCCACGCCGGCAGATCGGATATCGGGGCGGATTCGGGTTCGAAGTCTTCGTTGGAAATGCCGCCTCCCTCTGACGATTCAAGGCCGACCGCGTAAAGCGCCTCCAACTCTTTGACCGTTTCATCCACCAGTTCGCGGATGTCCGCGTCGAAACCGTCGTGCGCGTCGGAAACGGCGTCCACCCGCACCAGTCCGGGGAAGACGACGTCCCATTCTCTTCCGATCCATTGTTTATCCAGCACGTCGGCAATGCCATGCCCGGTGTAAATCTCCCTCATTAGTTCCATGAACAGGGTGTAAATCCGGCCCCGCTTGGTATCAGGC
>JACQOY010000195.1 GCA_016207765.1 Deltaproteobacteria bacterium
AGGGCAACCCCACCACATAAAGGGTGGCCGCTCTTTATGCGGTAAAGAGGGGCCGTTTACACGGCCACGGGGGTTGCCCCTACATGATTATTTCTTTTTCTCCCCCTCCTTAGCCGCAGGGGCTTTGGCCGCAGGGGCCTTGGTTGCGGGGATCGCCTCTTTTCCTTTTCCCGCCGGCGCACCCGGTGCCGCCGCCTTTCCCTCAGCCGGAGCCGATCCCTCTTCTCCCTCCTCCTTCTTCGCGGTCAGAACTTCGGGCTCCGTCATCACTCCCGGAGTCAGCTCCTCTTCCTCTTTGGGCACCGCCACAATCGCGATGGTGACGTTTTCGGTCTCGGCCGACTCAACCCCTTCGGGAAGCTTCACATCGCTCAAATGGAGATTCTGGCCGATTTTGAGGTTGCCTACATCCACATCGATCTGCTGGGGAATCTTGAGCGGAAGACACAAAACCTGCAACTGACGGGTCACCTGCTCCAAAATACCCCCCTCTTTCACCCCTTCCGGCCGTCCGGTCAAATGAACCGGAACGGCAATCTGGATTTTTTTGGTCAGGTCGACCTTGAGAAAATCGGCATGAATGAAATTCCGTTTGATGGCATCCGCCTGATAATCTTTCAACAGGACATCGAAGGCCCCCTGTCCCTCAACCTTCAACTGAATCACCGCGTTCATCCCGGCCTGTGAGGAAACCGCCTTTTCCAGATCCTTGAGTCCAACGCTTAATTTGAGGTTTTCGTCAGCCGCCCCCGAAGGGGCCCCTTGTCGGGGCGGAGCTTTGGGCTCCTTGAGGCCGGGGGTTTTGCCGTACAAGATGGCGGGAATTTTTCCTTCGCGCCGAAGTCGGTGGGAATATCCCTTTCCTGCCTGGGTTCTTAATTCTGCTTTAAGCTCGATCCGTTCCATAATATTTGGGGTCCTTTCCGTTAAACAAACAACGACGACACCGAGTCCCCCTTGGCAATGCGCAAAATAGCTTCGGCCAGCAAGGGGGCCACGGAAATCTGATGAATCTTGCGGCACTTTCGGGCCGCCTCTGAAAGACAAATGGTGTTCGTGGTAATGAGTTTTTCCAGTTTCGAGGATTCGATCCGCCCGAGGGCCGGACCGGAAAGAACCGGATGGGTGCAACAGGCCGAAACCGTTTTGGCACCGTTTTTGACCAGCGCCTCGGCGGCCTGAACAAGCGTTCCGGCAGTATCGACGATATCATCCACAATCACGGCATTCTTTCCCTCCACCTCTCCGATGACATGCATCACCTCACTGACGTTGGGGGAGGGACGCCGTTTGTCAATCAGCGCCAGGGATCCTCCCAACCGCTTGGCGTAAGCCCTGGCCCTTTCGGCTCCGCCCACATCCGGGGAAACAATGACCAGGTTGCCGACGGGGTTCTTTTTGAAATAATCGAGAAAGATCGTCAGCGCATAAAGGTGGTCGAATGGAATATCGAAAAATCCCTGAATCTGCCCGGCATGGAGATCGATGGAAACCACCCGGCTGGCCCCTGCCGCAGTCACCAAATCAGCCACAAGTTTTGAGGTAATGGGGGTCCGCGGTTGAACCTTGCGGTCCTGACGCGCATATCCGTAATAAGGCATGACAGCGGTTACCGTATCGACCGAGGCTCTTTTCAAGGCGTCGATCATGATGAGCAATTCCATGAGGTGTTCATTGGCGGGATTGCAGGTCGGCTGAATAATGTAGGCATCGGTCATCCGCACATTTTCGTCGATTTCGACCCACACCTCTCCATCGGCAAACCGCTTCACCGACGCTTTGCCCAACGGGAAACCCAGATAGGCGGCGATTTCCTCGGCCAGAGGCCGGTTCGCGTTGCCGGTAAAAAGCCGGATGTCTTTAAAGCTGGACATAATATTGGGGGCCCCCTCGGCCCTTTACGGTAACTACTCGTGTTGATCTTATTTTATGTCGGGCCTCCGATGGCCCCCAACCCCCCGCGCTCGCCAGCGGCCAAGCCGCGTGGCTTGCTTATCTCAAATTCTGTTGGGGCGCCTGGATTCGAACCAGGGATGCCGGAATCAAAATCCGGTGACTTACCGCTTGTCTACGCCCCATTATAGCGGGGGCTTTGCCGCTGGCGCCCGGAACAGCACCCCGGATCAGCGGCTCTGCCGCCCCAGGTGTCGGGGTCTCCGACCCCGACCCGGTGCCCCAAGTGTCGGAGTCTCTGACTCCGCCCCCGTACCCCCCACTCGTTCGGACTGGCAACCCCGCCAAGGGGCTACTTCGTCGAGCCAGATCCTCACTCGTACAAGCGGCCCGTCAGGCTTTGCCTGTGGGCCGCGCGGGGTTTGGGGCCATTTGAGGCCCGAAATATATCGACGCGAGTAGCCTCAGCCGGGCCGAAAGGACCCCAAATCTAAATAGTTTCAGCCACGAACACGCGCCAAGCGGCATCGGGTTTGGAGGCGATTTTTTTGGCCGCCTTGTGGGCCGACTCCTCATCGGCGAAAATGCCAAAGACGCTGGGACCGCTTCCGGTCATCTGCGCCGCCATGGCGCCGTATTTGAGAAGCCAACCCTTAAGCTCGTCAACGATGGGATACTGCCTTCCGGTCACTGATTCCAAATCGTTGTGCATCATCTTGACCACCGCCTTTTTTGTGGCAAACTCGCGCGGAATTTCCGGATCTTCGTGGTGGTTGCCGTTCGGCTGATACCGCTCAAAAACCCACTTGGTCGGCACGTCTAAGTCGGGCGAAACAATCACCACCGGCATGTGGGGAAGACGCTTCACCTTGGTTAAATTTTCGCCGATCCCGGTGGCAATCGCGGGCGAACCATAAAGGAAAAAAGGAATGTCCGCGCCGAAACGCAACCCGATCCGAATGAGCTTGTCCCGGCTCAAGTTGATTTTCAAAAGCTGATTCAAGCCGGCCAAAACACTGGCGGCGTTGCTGGAACCACCTCCCATGCCGGCCCCCGACGGAATATTCTTTTTGATCTTCACATGCACGCCGACATTCTTGTTGGAATAAGCCATGATCTCCTTGGCGGCCCGATAAACAATGTTGTCCTCTCCCGAAGGAACCTTCGGATCATCGGTGCATTCGACCACAATCCCCCGTTCAATAATGTTCAGCTCAATATCATCGAAAACAGTGACGGCGCTGTTCAACATCCGAAGATCGTGATAGCCGTCGCTTCTTTTGCCCAAAACATCCAGACGCAAATTGATCTTCCCGGGTGATTGGAGTTTGAGTGTCTTCATTGCATACCCCCTCCCCTTTTAAGGGAGCGCATCATATATAAGGACTGCCGGAAAAGTCAATACGGGTTTTTTTGTTGGAATCCAAAGGGTTAGCTCAAATCAGCCGTCACCTTGGTGAATCACCGCAAATAGACCATTGATTTTTCAAAACGCCCCATTATAATGCCCCCGCTTTGCGCAAAACCCAATGTCAAGCAACACGCGTAAATTGAAAACATCCTTCGAACACGCATCCCACCTTGGTCAGATCATTCGCACCCGTGAAGACACGGCGCCAAGTTTTGACGGCACCCGCATTTGGTACCGCTCCGTGGGTAATGGCGGTTCCGGCAATGGCGACATTCCCATCGTCTGCCTCAACGGCCTGGGGTGTTCCACTTTCTATTTTTCCTACCTTGAAAATTATTTCAAAGACAAGACGCAGGTGGTGACATGGGATTACCGCGGTCATGGGCGGTCCGAAATGCCCCGGGTCTCCAAAAATCACACCGTTCACTCCTTAAAGCAGGACTTAAAAACGGTGCTCGACGCCCTTGAAATAAAAAAGGCCATTCTGGTGGGCCACAGCATGGGGGCGCAGGTGATGTTTGATTTCCATGCAAGTTATCCCCACCGCGTAACAGCCATGGTTTCCTGCTTTGGCACGTCGGGAAAACCAATGGATACCTTCTACAATTTTCCCCTTTCGAAATACGCCTTTGAAGTGATCTACATGTTCAACCACCTCTTCCCGCGCGTCTCCAACACCATCGGCACGCTGATCGCCAAAAATCCGCTCTGGTTCCAGATGGGGGGGTTCTTCAAAATGATGAAACCCTACCTGGTGGATAAACGGATCATGAAGCAGTACCTCGAACACATCATCAATGTTGACGCCATTTTTCTCTCAAAACTCACCCGTAGCCTGCAGGAGCATGATGCCGAATCCGAGCTGAAAAAAATCAGGGTTCCCGTCCTGGTCATCGGCGCCGATGAAGATTCTTTCACTCCCGCCTGGATTTCGAAAAAAATGCACCGCCAGATTCCCCACTCGGAACTTTTTATCGTAAAAAAGGGGAGCCATGTGGCGCTGGTGGAACAGCCGGAGCTTATCAACCTGCGGATTGAAAAATTCATCCGTGAACGGCTTAAAGAAAGCCGTTCCCGCACTTCGCTCCAAAACGGTTTTAAAAAAGTTGCAATCCATGCCCACTCCCGTTAATATTCCGCCGATTTTTCAAAAAAAGGAGAACCAGTTATGAAGCGTCTTTTTCTTTTGATCTTTTCGTTTCTTGTTTTCGATGCCTGTTCGAAAGTCAAAGTCGTCTCTCCCGGGCCGGCCGGAGAAGAACTCGCCGACATGAAAAAGGGGGCGGAGATCGTCCAGGTGAATAATGCGGTTATCCGCGAAGGCTATCTCGAAATGCTCTCGGCCATCAATCCACGCGTCAAAAGCCAGATTTCAAATCCCGCGATGAAAAAGAAAGTGGTGGAAAGCCTGGTCGACCAGGAACTGCTCTACCAGGAAAGTGTGCAACGGGGCCTCGACAGGAAAAAAGAGGTGGCGGACAAGGCGGCCCTCTACAAGCGCATCATCATCGCGCAGGCGCTCATGGAAGAGGAAATGGACAAAAAAACGCGCGAATATTACGAACAACACAAAGACGCCGATTTTACCAGGGTGGCCATTTCACACATCCAGATCGATTTCAAAAAACCGGAACCGGAAACTCCCGAAACAAGCGGTGAAAAGGGGGAAACCAAAGACAAGAAAGCAAAAGAAAAAGGACCCGCCACCGAAGCGGAAAAAAAGGAGGCTCTTGATCGGACCAAGACTGTCAAGGCAAGGCTTACAGCCGGTGAGGATTTCGCCAAGGTGGCCGAAGAAACAACCAACGACAACGCCTCGAAAAAGAAAGGGGGCGATCTGGGAAAAATCAGCCGCGACGACAAACGGCTGGCCCGGCGCGGGTTGGAAAAATTGGTCGATGCCGCCTTCTCCCTGAAAATGGGACAGGTATCCGAAGTGATCGAAACGCCAAAGGCGTATCATATTATCAAGGTGACTTCCGAGCCGGAGGTGACTCCCTTCGAGGAAGCAAAAAAAACAATCGAGTTTCAACTTCAAAAACAGGTGAAAGAGGAATTGTTGGCCAAACTCAAACAGGCGGCAAAAATTGTTTATGCGGTTGAGCCGGCTTCCACATCCCCCAAAAATCCGGAAGCTCCGCCCCAAGAAGGGGCCTCTTCGGGGGTAGCGCCAAAAGCTCCGGCATCCCCCCCTTCAACAACGGGAGATTCTGAGCCGGTTATGGCGCCGGGAACTCCGACGGTGCCCGGAGAAACCGAAACACCCAAAACAACCGGTCCGGAAGGGGCCCCTTCGGGAACACCCCCTCCTGCCGATACGGGTGTCACTTCTCCGGAGGCACCAGAACCCCCTCCTCCAATGGCGGTTCCTGCGGAAAAGAAGGGGACTTAAACCTTTACCAAACACCAAAATCATGACCGCCAAAAAAGCGACCAGTTACAAGTCAGCCGGCGTCGATATCGCGGCCGGCGACCGTTTGGTGGATTCGATTGTTCCCCTCGTAAAAAAGACGCACCGTCCGGAAGTGCTCTCGAACCTCGGCGGATATGCCGGTCTCTTTTCACTCGATTTGAAAAAATTCACCGACCCGGTTTTGGTCGGCACCACCGACGGCGTCGGCACCAAATTGAAACTCGCCTTTGAAATGGAAAAATTCGACACGGTGGGGCAGGACTTGGTCGCCATGTGCGTCAACGACCTCATCTGCTGTGGGGCGGAGCCGCTCTTCTTCCTCGACTATTTTGCAACGGGAAAACTTGAACCGGTTGTGGCCAAAAAGGTTATCGCCGGGATAAGTCGTTCGCTGTCCGGCATCAATTGCGCCCTTTTGGGGGGAGAAACGGCCGAGATGCCTTCCTTCTATGCCAAGGGGGAATTTGACCTTGCCGGATTCGCCGTGGGAGCGGTCAATCGGGGTGAAATTATCGATGGACGCGAAATGGCCGCGGGCGATCGTGTTATCGGCGTCGCCAGTTCCGGCCCACACAGCAACGGTTTTTCGCTGATCCGCAAAATCCTGAAAGACAAAAAGGTGAGCCTCAACAAGCGCTTTTCGGGATTCGACAAACCGCCAGGCGGCAAGCCGAACCGGTTCAACCGGTTGAACCGGCTCAGCCGGTTGAACCGGCTCAGCCGGCCGATCGGCGAGATACTTCTTGCGCCGACGTATCTCTATGTAACACCGGTTCTGGAACTTTTGAAAAGTTTCAAGTTGCAGGGAATTGCCCATATCACCGGCGGCGGCATCCCCGAAAATGTTCCGCGTGTCATCGGGAAGGGCCTTTGTGCGGTTATCGAAAAAACAAAAATCAATGTCCCCCCCATTTTTTCGCTCCTGCAAAAACTTGGAAATGTCCCGGAAAAGGAGATGTGGCTGACCTTCAACATGGGAATCGGCCTTGTTTTGGTCGTTCGGGCAAAGGAGGAAGGGCCGGTTCTTGAAAGTTTGGCGGCTCAAGGATATACGGCGGCCTCCATCGGATCGATCAAACCGCGGCAATCGCGTGAAAACGGGGTGTTGCTTGTCTGAACATCAATGCAAGATCGGCGTTCTGGTTTCGGGGCGCGGCACCAACCTCCAATCCCTGATTGATGCCTCCCGCGAGGGCCGAATGGCGGCGGAGGTCTCCGTTGTCGTTTCAAACCGCGCGAATGCCCCCGCTTTGGACCGGGCAAAAAAAGCGGGCATTCCCGGTTTCGTCGTCAATGCCGTCAAGGGGGAGACAAAAGAGGCATTCGAGAAACAGATCGGGGAAATTTTCAACCGGCATGGCGTCAATCTTGTCGTTCTGGCCGGATTTATGAGAATTGTCTCCCCCTGGCTGATCTCCCGTTTTAAAAACCGCATCATCAATATTCATCCGGCCCTTCTTCCCTCCTTTCCGGGGCTTTCAGCGCAAAAACAGGCCCTTGAATACGGCGTCCGGTTGTCGGGATGCACCGTTCACTTTGTTGATGAAGGATGCGACACCGGCCCTATCATCCTGCAAACAGCCGTTCCCGTGCTCGACACAGACACCGTGGAGAGCCTTTCGGAACGGATTCTGAAGGAAGAACACAAACTGCTTCCAAAGGCGGTTGACCTTTTGGCAAAAAACAAAGTAAAAGTGACGGGTCGTCGCGTTGAAATTCTGCCGTGAGGAGGGAGTCAAACATGAAAAAATTGCTCGTCGTTTCCCTGACTGTTTTCGCCGTGGCGTTCGGCTCTCCGGCCTTCGCCCGGAGTTCCAAAAATATGACCATCGGGATCATGGCCATGGGAAACATCCAACTAATTGACACCATACCCGATATCGACCCCGGCCCCGGCGGCGGCGTCTATTTTGACTATCGCTTCAATCAGCGTTTTTCGATCACAATCGATGCATGGGCTACAACCCACGGCGGCAATGGGCCATCCAACGGGGACGAGGGGATTGAATTCCTGGGAATCCCCACCTTTACCATCAAACTCTATTTTATGGACGATGAGGGAAACAAGTGGGACCCCTTTGCGGGCCTGGGGCTGGGTGTCTTCGCCCTCTCCGAAGGATCGGTTGAAAACAGCACCAACGGCATCGGCTTGGGGGGCCAGCTGGAAGTGGGCTTCGACTATCATTTTACCAATGTGATTTCGGCCGGTTTTTCCGGCGTCTTCCGTTCGGCGGCCATCATCACCAGCCTGGAGAACACCGGGGGGAACAACTCCTCCGGGATGATTCCATTCTCCCTGGTTGGACGGGTGGGATTTCATTTTTAGGCGGCAAGGGCCGCCAGCCAAAGGTTTACATGCTCGAACGCTACTGCGACGCCCTTGTCATCGGCACCGAACTTTCCGGCCTTATTACGGCCGCCTTTCTGGCGCGCCGCGGCCTGACCGTCCACGTGCTTGATCTCGATCCCTACTCCCAAAGCGACAAACAACCGGACCCCTTTTGCGTGGCGCACCTCCACTCAAAACTGCTTCGGTCAATCCTCGGACGGTTGAATATTCCGGAAAATGACATCCAGTTTCTCTCGGCGACTGAATCGCCGCTTCAGATCATTTTTCCCAAAAAACGCATCGAAATTTCATCGAATCCCGTTACATTTTACGAAGAACTTGAACGCGAATTCCCCGACAAGCACGACAAGATCAAGGTATTTTATGAAACACTCGCCCGCATCAAGCATCAGGTGGAGAGTCAACAGCTCTACTCCCTTATTCTCCCCACCTCATTTCGCGAACGTCGGCAACTCATGCGGTTTGTAAAGGAAAACAAGCTCGACCAAAGGCTTGCCGGTCTTGGTCTTCCGATTGATGACGATGCCACCCTCAAAAATTTCATCATGGCCCAGCTCAAAATGGTCACCTACGCCCATACGGAAAGCCCCTTTGCCTTCCAGGTGGCCGAGCTCCTGAATCCAAGCGAGGGGGAAATCTACTCCATCAGGGGGGGGCACCATTATCTGAAAAAACTGTTCATCGACCGCACGGCCCATCACGAAGGGGCCTACCGTCCCGACGCCAAGATTGAGAAACTCCTCTTTCGTGACGGCATCTTCCAGGGGGCCCAGCTCTCCGGTTTCGATGGAAATGTTCTGGCGCGCTATGTAATCTGGAACACTTCGTTAAAAAGGCTTGATCCCTATCTCCCCCCTCTTTTTCGTTTTCGCAAGCTTCGCAAAAAGATTCAGAACTTAAAGCCCTATCTGCACTGGTTCACCTCCTATTTCGAGGTGCCGCGGGAATTTATCCCTCCTCCGATGCGGGAAAATCTCGTGATCATCGACGACCCGAATCAGGACTTAAAGGGCACCAATTTTCTGTCGGTCCAGATTCTGGAGGCCTCTCCAACAGTGACGCGTTTCTCGGTGAGTTATCTGCTCCCCCCCGATTCGCTCGAGGCGGAGAACGAGTCATTCATCCCTCTGCATGAAAAAATCCGCGAGATACTCCTCAAACTTCTTCCCTTTGCCGACAACCAGCTGGTTTATACCTTTCCCATGGCGCCGAACCGGGAAAGCGAGGACACCCTTTTCCCCCTCAAGGAAAACGATTTTGAAATTTTCAAGCAGACCGCCCGGTCGCATCCCATTTTCAGGCTGGAAGCCAAATCGTTCACCGATCTTTTCCAGATCAGCTATAAAACCCCCTCCCCCAACTTCTATCTGACCGCTCCCGAAATTCTGGGGAGCATGGGCTATGAGGGAAAGTTCATGCTCGGCCTGAAAGTAACCGACCTGATCTGGCAGGATGTGGAAAAGGAAAAGAAGCGGGCGATGAAGCTTGAACGGCGGATTGCGTAGGGGCGTATTGCCACGAAGTGGTCCCTCCTTGGGACAATACGCCCTTACATTTAAAAAGTCTTCACCAGCAGATACACCACCATTACAAATCCGATGCCGGTTTTGACGAACATGGCGGTGATGCGGGAAAAAAAACAGGCCAGCGCCCCCTGAAGACCCTTTCGCCAGTCCCTTTTCTCGAGAATTTCGGAAAGAAAAGCCCCCGCAAAAACGCCGGCAAAAAGCCCCAAAATCGATCCAATCAGGAGAACCGGTACGCCGATGAAGGCCCCCAAAACACCACCAATCAGCGAGGCCACAATGGTCCTGTTGGAAACGCTCATTTTCTTCCCCCCCCATACACCGATGCCGAATTCCAACACCTCGCCGACAACAGCCAACAAGATGACAACGAAAAGAATCCCAAAATCGCTTTTCCCCGTCTGAAAATCGGCAATCAGGCTGTAAACAAACGAGACCACAACCATGAGCCATGTCCCCGGAAACCCCAGCGGCACCAACAATAAAGCCGCCAAAAGAAGGAGGACATAAATGACAAGACCGAGGCTTGAAAGGATGGAGAGGATCATTTTATGAGAGAGCGAATCGGCTCAAAACTCATCCGATGGATGGCCAAAGGCCCCTGGTTTTGGATCTCCGCCAGATGTTGTCTTGTACCATACCCTTTGTGTCTTGAAAACCGAAACGAGGGGTATTTTTTTTCCATCTCCGTCATCAAACGGTCACGCGTGACCTTGGCCAGAATGGAAGCGGCTCCGATGGAGGCCGACAGTCCATCCCCCCCCACCAGCAACTTTTGCGGGATATCGACGCCGATCCCGCGGTTGCCGTCCACCAGCAAATATTCCGCCCGGACGGAGAGTTTTTCCAGAGCCTGGCGCATGGCAAGAAAAGCGGCCTCCTGGATGTTGATCCGGTCGATCACGGAGGGTTCTATGACGCCGATGCCAAAACCGGCCGCGTCGTGGCGGATGATTTCAAAGAGTTCCTCGCGTTTTTGGGGTTTTAGTTTCTTGGAATCGTCAACACCGGGGATATCGGTATCTGGATGAAGAACAACAGCCGCCGCCACCACTGGCCCGGCCCAGGCGCCCCTCCCCGCTTCGTCAAGGCCGGCCACAAAACGGTATCCGTCACGCCAAAGCCGCTTTTCCCAAAAGGTTTTGTCGTAACAGGTCGAGTGGTTCACAAAAGACCTTCAAATAAAGAGAGTCCTTTTGACGGAGCAATTTTCGTTCCCGCCGGCAACATTGGCCTTCGAGACAATCCAACTCCGGGCGGCTTACGAAAATTGCGAGGACAAGAGGACTCTCTTTATTTGCGATTTGCTTTGAATAACTCGGCCGCAAGGGGCTTAAGATTGCGGCGGGCCTGCATTCAAGATCCGGCGGAGACAGCCGTATCGGAAGGTTTTTCGGCGGCCCCTGCTTGCACCGCGCCCCTTTGTTCTCCAGGACCCGCTTCTTCCATATTGATAATGCGCGCCTTTTTGCCGAACAACTTTCTTAAATAATAGAGTTTGGCCCGGCGCACTTTGCCGGAGCTGACGACCTCAATCTTGTCGACAACCGGCGCTTGGAACGGAAAAATTCGTTCAACCCCGACGCCATAGGACATCTTTCGTACGGTAAAACTGGAAGATCCGCCGGCGCGGTGAATTTTGATCACTACCCCTTCAAAAATCTGGACCCGCTCTTTTTCCCCTTCCTTGATTTTCACATGAACCTTGACCTGGTCGCCCGCCTTGAACGCCGGCGCCTTTTTTGCAGAATATTTGTTTTGAATGTATTGAAGTGCGTTCATAAACCGTCTCCCAAAAGCCTATCGAGTACAATGGCCACCGCAGAGCGAACCGGGAGATGATTGTAATCGGACTCCCCACGGATCGGCTCAAGCACCATTTCCGCTTTTTCCATGACCTCCGGGGCCAAACCCCACCCGGTTCCAAAAAGAATCAAAAAAGGCTTATCCGACTCCCCGATAAATTCCTTCAACTCGTTGAAACGAATTGTTTTTTTCGAGGGCCGTGCCGTGGTCGCAACAAGGTGGGGGTGTGTACCATGGTGTTTTTGGATTGTCAAACAGGTTTCCTCCAAACTGGAGGTCACCCCGATATCGGCAAAGGCCTCGCTCCGGTCAGGATTCATCCGGGAGCCAAGCCCCTCCTGCCAGTAACGGGTGATATACCGCGCCATGTTTTGTTGAGCCTCGTTCGGGGTGACGATGAAATATTTCTTCACGCCATAGGTGCGCGAGGTCCGGCCCAGGTCGTGCAGGTCGAAATTGGTGATGGAGGTGGTGACGATTTCGCCGTGCTTGTTTAACACGGGGTGGTGGATCAAGGCGATGTAGACGGGGGCGGGCATGACTACCGCCCCCTAATCCACTTCGCCAGTTTTAGCCGAATTCTTTTCAGACGCTGTGAAGATATTTTCCCGATGGCTCCCAAAAGCAGATTTTCCTCGACTACGGCCAGCCGACCGATTCGGATCAAACTTGTTGTCTTTAATCCTGAATCGGAAAAATCCTCGTCGCTTTCATGGATAGTCTCGTCAAAACCTTTGACCTCGTGATGCAACTGGGAAGAAATCATGCAGAGAAGCCAATCGGGATGCGAGCCGGGAGTCTTTTCAAGTAACAATGCAGGACGCAACTTGCCCTGCTCCTGGTTTGTTTGTGGAAAATTAAAGAGGATTACCTGACCAGACTTGATCATGAGAATTTTTCTTTTAAATCAGGAAGATCATATTCGGGAATATTCTCGTCCTCCATGCCCCGCATGGCAGAAGACAGGGAAAAGGCAGACCACTCTTTTTCCATTGCTTCAGAGTCCTGCTTTTTTCTTGAATTTAAAAATTCAACAAAATCAAGCACCTCCGTCTGAACGGGCTTGGGGAGCTTTTCCAGCTTATGGAGAATTTTCTCAGCAAGTGTCATGCCAAGCATCATTAAATAACACCTCGGTTTTAAAGTCAATTTCCTCGTCCGCGCTTCTGTCTTACAACTTACTGGACAAGTAAAGCCGAACGCAAGGCTTAAAGTCATAACCTGTTTTCAACTAGAGGACATTCGAATAGTGCTCCCGGATTTTAACATCTTCCGTTCCGAAAGGGAGATCGGAAACAATGCTGTGAGCCACCAAAAGGCGATCGAAGGGATCGCGGGTCCACGAAAGATCATAGGCCGTGGCACAAAGCTCGTCCAACGAGGCATTGTCGATGCAAAAGCGCTCATCCTGTTTCAAATTTGCCAATATTTCCGTAAAATCAACCGATAGCCGCCGGATCTCACGGAGAAGGCGGATTTCCAGAAGTGAAATCGGTGAAACGGTCAGAACTGAAAACCGATCAATCCACGGAAGCCCTTTCAGCTTGCCGGATTTTGTTAATACCCAGATGAGAACATGCGTATCGATCAAAACCGAAGAAGCCATAAGGAATTCACTTGGAAGGTTTTATCAATTTAAGCCCCTTGGAGGGATGCCATTCCCATGTCCATAGATCGGCATCATTCACCGGGCTGTGGAAATACTTTGTGTAATCGACGGATATTTTTTTTTTCGGAAGTTTGCCGCGAACCAGCCGGAGAGGAACGCCCCCCCGTTCAATAACAACGGTTTCCCCTCTCGCCGCCGCATCCAGCAGTTTGAAAAATTCCTTGCGCGCCTCGGTGGCTGTGACTTGCCGCATAGATGTACAGTGTACATTATCCAAAGAATCCGTCAAGACCCGTTTTTAAAGGAACTAGCGGACCAGCAAGCTTGAACGCAAGGCCGAAGTCACCGGGGCGCGGACGGCGCCCAACGCCAAAGAGGCGGCGGGTGATGCAAAAGAAAAAAGGCCTGAAGAAGTGGAAGGAAATTCGGGCTCGGCGTCGCTTTCCTCCGCTTCGGTGACGGACTCCGACCCATCCACAACCGGTTTGTAATCCTCATTACCCCCCTTGCCTGCCGCGCCGATAACCACGTCGCTTTATCTGTTTTTTAACGAACAATTTCCTTCTTGATTTGTATGCCAAATGTACATACAATTGAATTTGAATGGGATCCCGACAAGGCGGCTCGGAACCTTAAAAAACATGGCGTTGATTTTGCCGATGCTGTCGGCGTTAACGATTATGCCGAAAGAAAAAAAGACTAAAATGAAGGAATACGATTTTTCCAGAGGAAAGCAGGGGGCTGTCGTGTCCTCAAGAGGGCGCAAAACCCGAATTACCATTCGTTTGGATTCCGAAATCCTTGACTGGTTTCGGGCGCAAGTTCATGAGGCAGGTGGCGGCAATTACCAGAAGTTGATCAACCAAGCCCTCCATGAACACATCCAGCGTCATCAAAAAGAACCCCTGGAAGAAACACTTCGCCGCATTATTCGCGAAGAGCTTGTTCACGAAAATATGTCGGTTTGAAATCAATAATTTTCCCTATTTCTTTTTCAGTAGGTCAGGCCTATTTTTGCAGGTGATTTTCAGCGACTCCTCCCGCCGCCATTTTTCAATTTCGGCATGGTTCCCGGAGAGAAGTACCTCCGGAACTTTCATTCCTTCAAATTCCTCGGGGCGGGTGTAGTGGGGATATTCGAGTAGGGGCGCACAGCCGTGCGCCCCTACAGTATGGCTTTCATCCAAAGTCGCCTTTTCGTTTCCAAGCACGCCGGGGATCAGACGGGCCACCGCATCCACAACAACAGCCGCCGCAAGCTCGCCGCCCGATAGGACATAATCTCCGATCGACAGCTCTTCATCGACAACAAGATCAATGGCCCGTTGATCGACCCCTTCGTACCGGCCGCAGATCAAAAGAACCGACTGAATATCCGAAAGTTCACGGGCGCCGGCCTGAGTAAAGAGAGCCCCACGCGGCGAGAGCAAGATCACCCGATCGATTTTGTGCTTTTGCCTTAAATCGCGGACAGCGCACACGACCACATCGGGTTTTAAGATCATGCCGCTCCCGCCGCCGTACGGGCGGTCATCGACGGAACAATGTTTGTCGGTCGCATAGTCGCGAAGCTGATGAAGGAAGATTTTGACGATCCCTTTCTCTTGAGCCTTCCCCAAAAGACTGGAGTCGAAATAGGGTTTGATGGCCTCAGGAAACAAGGTAAGCAGGTGAAAATTCACAATCCCTCCTGCAGTTTGACCACGATCTTTTTTCCTTTTCTGTCCACTTTTTCAATCCATGCCGGAACCGCCGGGATCAAGATTTCTTTTTCGTCTTGGCCGCAGACAACAAACAGGGCCGTCTCCCCCTCCCCCATCATCCCCTCAAGCGTTCCGATAACACAACCACCGATGTCCACAACGGCATAGCCAATGAGGTCAAAAAGATAATATTCCCCCATGCCTGCCGAGGCGAGGTCCTTGCGCCCAACCAGAATTTTCGCCTTGCGCCACAATCTGGCTTCCTCGGGATTTTTAAGGAATGAAAAACGGGTAAGAAACCACTGCTGAAACGGCGTCACTTCAAGGATTTTGGCCTCCATTTCCTCCCCATCGGTCCGGCGCAAAATAACCGGCATGCCTTTTCGAAAATTTTCATCCGACCGGCTGTACACCCACACCTTTACCTCCCCTTTGATGCCGTGTTCACGGTAGATTTCGCCGATTTGAATGAGTTCTTCTTTTTTTTCCGTCATTAAAAAAATACCCCCACCAACAAATGCCGATGGGGGTATTCACAAAGCAATCTATCGATCAAGACTACTCGATAATTTCCAGAACCGACCGTTTGCGGATCTTGGTGCTGGCGGCGCCAAGTATGGTTCGCATCGCACGGGCGGTTCTTCCCTGTTTGCCAATGACCTTTCCCAGATCATCTTTGGCAACCTTCAGTTCAACAACGGTGGTTTGTTCTCCCTCTACCTCGGTTACTTCAACCTCTTCGGGTTTATCGACCAACGCTTTGGCAATCATCTCAATGAGCTGTTTCATAGTTCCTCCGAGTGATAATCAAAGGGTTTTTATAACATCATTGAGGGCAAAGAGCAAATCCTGAAGCTTGCCCCTCTCCTGTCCGCCTTCGGCGGCCATCCTCTCCCCTACGGGGCGAGGGGACACGGAAGGGATTTATTTCAGGCAACATTCTTCTTTAAAAGATGCCCCACGGTGGTGCTTGGTTTGGCCCCCTTGGAGATCCAGTATTGAATCCGCTCGGTATTGAAAACCCCCTTATTGGCGGCATCCTTGGGATTGTAAGTACCCAAAATTTCAAGATACCGTCCATCACGCGGGGCGTTTTCGTCAGCCGCCACAACCCGGTAAAAGGGTTTCTTTTTCGTCCCATGCCGGGACATTCTGATAACCACTGCCATATTGTTCTCCTATAATTAACGTTGTTGTACCAAACCCTACCTCTCCCCCTTGGGGAGAGGCAAGGAGAGGGGGAACGTCAGCTCGCTTAAAAAAGTTTAGGGAATCCCTTCCCTTTCGAAAATTGCTTCATCATTTTCTGCATTTGCGCAAATTCTTTTACCAATCGATTGACGTCGGCAACCTCTGTGCCGCTCCCCCTGGCAATCCGGATTCTGCGGTTCCCGTTTAAAATTTCCGGATGGAACCTTTCCTTTAACGTCATTGAATTGATAATCGCCTCTTTTTTCTTCAATCCCTTTTCCGCTTCCCCCAGATCGATCTGTTTTGACAGATCGCGCGCCCCCGGTAGAAAACCCATCAGGCTTTTCAGCGATCCCAGTTTTTTCATCTGTCCCAACTGTTGTCGGAAATCCTCCATATTGAAACGGTTCTTGCGAAGTTTCTTCTCCAGTTCCTTCGCCTGCTCGACATCGACAACTTCTTGGGCCATCGTAACCAGCGAAAGGATATCGCCCCGATCCAGAAGCCTCGATACAAGCCGCTCCGGTGAAAAGGGCTCCAGCGCATCGATCCCTTCCCCCATCCCGGTGAAATAGATCGGGCACCCGGCAACACTCTGAATCGAAAGGGCCGCTCCCCCTTTGGCGTCGCCGTCTTGCTTGGTGAGGATCACTCCATCGAGTTTTAAAAGATCGTGAAACGCCCGGGCCACCTTGACGGCTTCCTGTCCCGTCATGGCATCGGCCACAAAGAGAGTTCGGGAATTCCCGAACTTCTTTTTAAGACGGCCAAGCTCAGCCATCAATTCGTCGTCAATATGCAATCGCCCGGCCGTATCGACAAGGACAATATCGTTCAATTCACGGGAGGCGAAATCGACCGCCTGGCCGGCGATCTCGACCGGATTATCCTCCGTTTTCGTCGGCCAGCAGGGAACGCCGATCTTTTGCGCCAAAGTGGATAATTGGTCGATGGCCGCGGGACGCGCTACATCGGCCGGGACCAAATAGGGATGGCGTCCCTTCTTTTTGAAATAATTCGCCAGTTTTGCGGCGGTGGTTGTTTTGCCGCATCCCTGAAGACCAACAAGAAGGAGAACATGCGGGGGTTTCCCCTCCAAAATCAGCGTCTTTTCCGCCCCGCCCAAGACCGCCACCAGTTCTTCATGAACAATTTTCAGGAACTGGCTTTGGGGGTTAAGGTTCTGAAACACAACCTCCCCCAAGGCCCTGTCTTTTACTTTTTCAAGGAACGATTTAACAACACCGACATTGACATCGGCTTCCAAAAGGGCCAGGCGGACATCCCGGACCGCCTCTTCAATATTCTTTTCGGTCAGCTTCCCATAGCCACGTAACTTTTTGAAAACAGAAGAAAATTTTTCACCAAGGACATCAAACATGGGTTTTTGGGAAAGGGGGCTATTTAGTGGATTTTTGGGGAAGAAGTCAAGGTGATAACTTGCGGGAAATGGCGTATAAAATCACCGATGCCGCTTGCGCCACGTTGAGGGAATCGAATTTGCGGGCCATTTTTATGGAAAACTGAAAGTCGCACTTTTCGAGGACCAGCCGGCGAATCCCCTCCCCCTCGCTTCCCATCACCAAAACCATCTTTGGAGAAGGCTTTAATTGGTCAAGGGTGTCGGTTGCATTCGCCACGGCACCATAGGTCCAAAACCCATTCTCCTTGAGATATTCCAGAGACCGGGCCAAATTGGTCACTTTGGCGACAGAGAGATATTCCACGGCCCCTGCCGAGGCCTTGCAAACCACCGGCGTGATATCAACCGACTGGTCTTTGTTCAGAATGATCCCGTGCGCCCCAAAACAGTAAGCGCTCCGGCAGATGGCGCCGAGATTTTGCGGGTCCTGAATCGAATCACCCATCACAAACAAGGCCTGATCCGCAAACTGCTCAACCATCTGTTCAAGGGTTGAATAGGGAAAATCATCCGCCTTCGCCGCGATTCCCTGATGCTTTGCCTGACGCGTCAACGAATCGATTTCGCTTTTTTCAACAATCCTGAATTTGGAATGATGCTTCAAAAGCAGTGAGGCAATCTCACTGTCGTTGGGCTTCCCCTTCCGACCTTCGACATAAATTTCGTGGATTTTTCGCCGCCCGGCGCGCACGGCCTCGATGACTGGATTTTTTCCGTAGAGAATCTGCGTCACTTTTTTTGCTCTTCTTCTTCTTCCTTCTCCTCTTCTTCCATCTCCTCCCGTTGCTCGTTGACCGCAAAAAATCGCGCGAGTTCCTTTAAATTAAGGACCGCAGAATAAAGATGAAGATATTTCGGATCGTTGGCGGGGTTTTCGGGATCGAGCAGATCGGCCGGAAAGACGACATTATCGGTAAAAAGCCCCGCGGCGCCGGAGATGAAGGGCTTCTTCAAATTCTTTTGCATTTTTTGATAATCTTTAAGCGCCTTGGCGACCGCCTCGGGATTCACGGTGGGGGGAGTTGATGATGCTGCAGACGATTTTTTCGCCCCATCGGCCGGTTGAGCCGGCTGAGACATGCCGGAAGGTGGAAGACCCGATGGAGGTTTTACGGACATGACTAATTACTAGCACGACAAGTATCCGACAGCAATCGGCTTTTGGCATTTGAAATAAGTTTTGGGGGATAAAAACGGTTAGTACCCTTCGGGCACAAGAGCCTGTAAACGCCCCGCCTACGGCGGATCGTTAACAGGCTCTAGTCATGGCCAACGGGACGGCCATTGTCATGGCTAAGCAGATCATGAACTTCGTCGGAAAGCCCCATAAACATATGGGCAACATCGGCCAGAAGGCGGGTTATTCCTTCATCGTGCAATTCGACGACAGGATCATCATTTTTAGTGAAAGCTTCACTGGGACTGAAAAGTGAAAAGCGGACATCTTTGAGCTTACCCAAAAGGCGCTGAAAATCTTCTTTGGCGGAGACAAGCGTTTCGCCATCGAGCTTGGGCAAAACATCAATCCGCTCGGCAACCGCCCCCACCGTTTCGTCAACAAAATCGACGGCGTTGGAAATGAGCGCTTCCACCGATGGTTTATTCTTATTGTCGTTCTGAATCGCCATAAATTCCCCTTCAGGCCTTATTTAATGCAATTTGTTTGCCAAGATGCCACCTCAACC
>JACQOY010000194.1 GCA_016207765.1 Deltaproteobacteria bacterium
CATCCGCACAAACAAAAACAAAAGCCCGATTCCCAAAATGGCCAGCGCATTTAAGCGAAGCGGCAGGACCATCGAGGGGTCCATCGTCTGGGGGCTCGATTGCACCTGATGCAGACTCCGCCACCACTTCACCGAAAAATAAACCAGCGGGACATTCAAAAAGATCAGCACCCCAACGCCGGCCGCGGTTTTAGCCCGTCTTTCAGGGTCGGCAATCAGCTTCCTTAGTATATGATAACCGGCGTAAAGCACAAACAGGAGCGCCGTGGTGGTAAGCCGCGGATCCCATGTCCACCAGACCCCCCACGTCGGTCGTCCCCAGATGGAGCCAAGCATGAGGGCAAGACCCGTCAGGACAAGGCCGATTTCAGCCGAGGAGGCGGCCAGCCGGTCCCATCTTTCCTTTTTGCGCATGAGATAAAGGACGGAACCCACAAATGAGACGAAAAGGAAGATAAAGGCATTCCATGCCGCCGGAACATGAACATACAAAATACGATAGACCTCCCCCATCATTTTATCGGCGGGGGCCACAAAAAGCCCCTGATATTGGGCGAAGGCGAGAAAGATCAACAAGAAAATGGCAATGATGAATTTAAATGATCTCATGTCTTTTAGTCACTGGTCTCCCCATTATCCCCTGTCGAAAAAATTTTCAGCGTTCAACAATGCACCCAAAAGAAACAGGATGTCAAACAGGAACAGAAGTTTTATCCACGCCATCTGCTGTCCGAACAGGTCGTGAGCCAAAATAAACCGCGTTGTTTCCGTCGCCGCCAAAAGAACCGGGATCAGCATAGGAAACAAAAGAATCGGGAGAAGCGCCTCTCCTCCCTTAAGGCTGACGGTGAGTCCGGCGTAGCAGGTCCCCAGCGTGGAAATGCCGAGGCTCCCCAAAAGGATAACCCCGACGAGCGACCATGAGAGGGACAGATCAAACAGGATTCCCATCAGGGGGAGGAGGATGATCTGCAGGGCCAGAACCATCGCCAGATTGGAGAACATTTTACCCAAATAAAGGGCGCGGACATCCCCCCCCGCAAGCAACAGCCCCTCCCACTGCCCATCTTCCACCTCCCTCTGGAAGGAACGTTCCAGCGTGAGGACGGAGGAAAAAAAGACAGCGAGCCAAAAAAGACCCGGGGCCATTTTACGCATGAGTGTCGGCTCGATGCTCAAGGCGAAACTAAAGAGGACAAACAGGACAAAGCCGAAGAGCGCGACCGATAATAGATGATCGGGCTCCCGTAGCTCCGCCAACAGGTCTTTTTTAAGGATCGAAGTTACTTGTCGAATAAAAAAGATCATATCGGATTATTTGGCAGGCGGCCCTGCCGCCCCATCATAATCAATTGTCCCGTCCTTCAGGATAATCAGCCGATCGGCCTGCGAGAGGGCCTGTTCGTGGTCGTGGCCGGCGAGGACGATTGTTTTTCCCTCTTTTCGCCACTGACGGATCATGTCGTTTAAAATTTCTTTGCCCCGGATATCCAGTGTGGGGTGCGGCTCATCCAAAAGGATCAGATCGGCTGTCCCCACCAGAAGTTTGGCCAGCATCAGCCGCTTGCGGGTCCCCTCGGAGAGTTCTTCGACCTTGTGGTTTCTGAATCTGTCGATCCCCACTCGTTCGAGAATCTCTTTCAGTTTTTGGTCTTTGGTCACTAGTCCCTGGTCACTAGTCCCTGGTCTTCCCCATCCCCGGAGTCCGGCTATCAACCGGAGGTTTTCCATCGCCGTCAGCGGTTCGTAGAGCTGTTTTTCGTGGGCCAGATAACGGATCCGCTCGCGGATCTTCCTTTTTCCCTTTCGGGTGTCAAGACCCGCAACCTTTATAGTACCTGTTGTGGGGGCCAAAAGGGTGGCGATCATTTTAAGGAGGGTTGATTTGCCCGAACCGTTGTTGCCGAAGAGGGCCACCGATTCCCCCCGATTGATTGTCAGATTGATACGGGAGAGGACCCAAGTTTGTCTGAACCGTCTTGCGACATCCTTTATTTCGACGAGATGATCCATTATTTTTGCCGGCACCGTTCATATCATAAAAACGGGGGTTTAAGTCTAGGGGTAAAAATTTCTGCTCATTACCTGATGGCCGTCATGTGACGGGTTGACAAGAAACAGGTTGATCTTTTCTCCGTTACGGGTTTATTTCTTGTGTGTAAGTCGAAAACCGACTGCGGTTATCATAATAAATACGGCGGTCTTTAAGGGGGTGAAGTTATGAAGTATTCATCGGCAATCGCAAGGGGGGTATTGATCTTGGGCCTCGCCGCTGGCGGCCTCGCCGTCGGCGCGGGTTGCGCCAGTGGGCCTTCGGAGGATGGTGAAGACAGCCAGGACGCCGGTACCTTTGGGACGGTAACCGACACAGCGGGTGATGCCGTTGCCGGCGCGTCGGTTATTCTCATCCCCACGACAGACATCAATACTTCCAGACTGGATGTTGACACCTTCTCGCCCGACGCAACAGACGACGAGCCCTTGGAAGACCTTGTCAATGATACGACCAAGTCCTATCAAACGGCGACAACTGATGCCGATGGGCGCTACAGCTTCTCCTCTATCACCGAGGGGGATTATTTTATCTATTTCAAACCAGCTGATGGCGATACAGGTCATCTCCCCGGCGGGAGCCTCTGCCGGGAGGCTCTGCAACTGACCGATGTCGGGTTGGATCTCGATATTGAAGTTTCAACAACCCCCTCCGATTCGGCGACCTATGTCGGTTCTTCAGCCTGTCTTGCCTGCCATACCGACTACGACACGATCAAAAAAACGGGACACTTTAACGGCCTGAGGGTTCCGGGAACGGATAGCGCTCTTCAGGATATCACCGCCTTCGAGAATTTCGATTCAGCGCTGGACCGGTTCGATGGGACAACCACGGTCTATTTCTACGATTACGACGGCACCCGTGGCTTCGACAAGTACAAGACCAAAGAAACCTCCACAGGCACCGTCGAGTTCAGCATCACGCTCTTAAAGACCGGGGATACTTACCAGATGCAGTTCAACAATGTGATCAATCCCGCCGATCCGAACGACGGCATCACCTACGATGTCGATCTCACCTACGGAGGGGCGGTCTACAAGCAAAGGTATCTCACCGACCTGGATGGGAGTTATCAAGTCCTTCCCCTTCAATACCAGCAGGAGGGGAGCGATTCCTACACCAAAAGGACCAGGACGATCTGGCGCGATTATCATTCCGCCACCTCTTGGTTCGATCACACCAACCAGATTTTCAAGACGCCGGCCAAGTCAAAGTCCTTCGACAACAACTGCGCCGGGTGTCATATGACCGGCTACGCCTTGAGCGGCGACAGCACGGACGGTTGGGTCGCAAGCGCCGTTAGCGACGAGAACGGCACCATTGATTACGACGGCGACGGCGATCTCGAAGAGATCAACACCGGGTGCGAGGTTTGCCATGGGCCGGGG
Organism: Deltaproteobacteria bacterium; assembly: GCA_016207765.1. Taxonomy (GTDB): domain Bacteria; phylum UBA10199; class UBA10199; order UBA10199; family SBBF01; genus JACQOY01. The sequence goes on from JACQOY010000194.1 coordinate 3,442, forward strand.
TCGGAACATGTCTCCGCGGGAGGGGATGGGCAGGCGATTGTAACCCTTGGCC
>JACQOY010000193.1 GCA_016207765.1 Deltaproteobacteria bacterium
CGACTTTGCTGCGCGGCCAAGCCAAGCTTGGCCTTGCACCCGATCCTCGCTCACTAACGAACCTTGTCCATCCACGGTTTGGCCCCTTTTTCGAGTACCTTGTTCAAGGCCTGGATGTTCTGCACCCCTCTGTCGGAAAGCCAGTCTTCCAACGCCGCAACACCCGATTTGGCATAGACCGGAATTCCTTCTTTCCAGGTGGCCCGGCCGCACAAAACGCCGTTGAAATTAACCCCCGATTCGATGGCCAACTCAAGGCTTTCGCGGAATTCGTCGTCGGAGACGCCGGCGGAAAGATAGATGAACGGTTTCTTTGTCACGGCGGCGGTTTTTTGGAACAACGCCTTGGCCTCGCTCTTGTCGTAGGCCGATTCCCCCTTGCAGGTATGAGCCCCCTTGACGAATTTCATGTTCACCGGCACTTCCACCTTCAAGACATCGACCCGGTAGCGGTCTTTGGAGAATTCTTCCATGCTCTTTTTCACGATTTCGGGTTTGAGTTTGGCGAATGCCACCCCCTTTTCATCCTCACCGCCGGTCGGATAACCGACAAACTCCAGGAAGTAGGGAATATCGTGGATCGCGCATTCGGCGCCGATCCGTTCCACCCATGCATGCTTGATGTCGTTGACCTTGGGGTCTTCGAAAGGAGAATAATAGAGAAGAATCTTGATCGCATCGGCGCCCGCTGTAATCGATTTGGAGACGGTCCAGTTGGGGATCAGGCGGGGAACGCGCCCCGGCGTATTTTGCTCGTAACCGGTCGATTCATAAGCCAGAAGAAGTCCCGCATTTTTTGCCCGCTGTTTGGCGGCCTCCAGGCCGAACTCGGGATCGAGCAGAATCGCGCTGGCGTAGGGGGTGAGTACCTTTGAAACCGCCGTCTTGAATTCGGCCATCATCTGAAAAGTCACCTGCGACGGCTCGCATCCCTTTTCCTTGGCGATTGATTTTTGCAGTGAGCCGCGCTGGTCCATGGCCGCCGCGGCAATAATTCCTTTTTTATTGGCCAATTTTTCGAGATGGACCCGTTTTTTGGCCGAGAGTTGTGTCATGATGTTTGCCTCCTTAAAGATTTGTGATTCGATGAGTTTCCTAAAAAATTTTTGAGATGAATGCAATCTACATTTTTCGCCTGTAGAGCAGGCATCCGTCCACGTTCTTCCAAAACCGGTATTTTTCCTTAAGAAAACGGTCAAGTTCGGGATAAGAAACGACAGGGTATTTTTTGTAGTTATGGATATCGGCCGGCGCGGTATCGACAAAATAGGTCGGCGGATGCTTTTCAAAATCTTCCCAAAGCGCCGTCCAGGCTTTGGGAGCGGCGTATTGTTTTGTCTCAAAGGAGGGGTCGTTTGATTTTTCGGAGCCGGGGACCTTGCCGGTGAGCAGATCGGTCCAGAGAAAACGGGAGGCTGGTTTTCGTTCGGCATGAAAATAGATGGCGGTGGCAAATCCCCAGACAAAGAGGGTGTCATCCGGTTTTGTGTTCTTTTGGATCCACTCGCCGATCGCCTGTTGTTGAAAAAGCCCGTCATCCGGGAAAAGATTATCGATGCTTTTTAGATCGACCCGAAGGCACCAGAAAAAAAGGGCGGGGATCAGCATGAAAATGCCGGTCCATTGAAGCGTTTGCCTGTTCCACCGCCGTGCGATGGCGTATGCGGCCATCAGGCAAAGCGGCGGAAGAAGCTGGATAAAATAATGGCCGTAAAAACGCCCTCCCAGGGCCACCGGCACAAGCGAGAGTAAAAACCAGAGACAAAAAAGAAGATGGGAGGGGGAGCGGAAAAAACCGCGGTCTCGCACGACCTCAAGGCCAAGAACCCATATCAATGCCGTCGAAACAATGAAGGAGCCGCCGCGGAACGCCAGGTTGTGGAAAAAGGGAATGGTTTCAAGCCCCGCCTGAATATATTTGAAACTCCCCAAGAGGCTCCACTGGACAAAATCGGGCCAGACTCCCATGCCCCACAAGGCGGCAAAGGTGATCCCCACCGGAAGCGCAAATCCGGCGAGGAAAACAAGATAACGGATGACGGAGGTCATCACCTCTTCCTTTTTCAACTTGAAAGAGCCGACAAGGTAAAAGAAGAAGACAACCAACTGGATCCCCGCCTGATATTTCAGCAGGAAGGCCAATCCCACAAAAAAACCGGCTAGACCGTCATGTCTCAAACGAAAAAGGCGTTCCCCTTTCAGCCAGAAGCAGACCGAAAGGGCCAGCGGAAGAATCATGACGGAGGTGATGCTCGTTGCAATGAATTTGGGAAGATAGGTGGTGGAAAACACCGCAAAAAAAAGGGCGGCAAAAAGACCAGCCTTTTCATCCCCGTCTTCCTTCGCAATGCGGTAGAGAGTCAGGCTGACGCCGAAGGAGATCAAAAGACTTAATAAATGGACCCCCACCATGCTGTATTTGCCGAAGACAAAAAAACAGGCCGCGTAAATTAGATAGATGAGCGGGGGTTTGGTGTCGAGACTGTCCTTGTAGGGGAGCCCCCCGTCCATCAGGACATGGGCAAAACCGGCGAACTGCGATTCATCCACATCCAGAAAGGTATAATTGAAGGAGGAGATGCGCAAAAAAAGGGCGATGAAGAAAAGAACAATGAAAAAACGGATTTTTTTTTCAAACAGCCAGGTAAAGATTTGATCCATCGTTTACGCCAATCCCAATGATTCCATGACAATGTTGTGAATGTCGGGGCGAAAGTGCCTGATTTGCCGGTTTTCCCGTGAGGGGTGAACCCGGTTGGTCAAAAGAATCACATAAATGCCCTTGTCCAAATCCCACCAGAACGAACAACCGCTATAACCCAGGTGCCCCACCGAATTCGGCGAAAAATGGCGCCCGGAGGACGATTCGGTCGACGGCGTGTCGAACCCGAGCGCAAAAAAAGGTTCGTCCAGATTCCGCTTTTTGGGAACGAAGCAAAAGACATCAAAGCTTTTTCCGGCAAAACGGCTCAAGGAAACGATCCATTTCCGGATATCGGCCGCGGTCGAAAAAAGCCCGGCATGGCCGGCGATGCCTCCCATCAGCCAGGCGTGATCGTCCATCACCTCGCCGCTTAAGATTTTCTTGCGCCAAGGGCAGGATTCGGTGGCGGCGAAGTGTTCGGGATTGTTGTCATAAGCCTCGCGGTGATGCCCCAGGGGATTGAAAAAGGTGTTTTGCAAATTCAACGGCCCGGCGACTTTTTGGGCGAAGAGGAGATCGAGGGTTTTTCCATAAATTTGTTCGAGGATCGAGCCGAGAAGAATGTACCCCAAATCGCTGTAGATAACCTTGTCGCCGGCGGGAGCCTCCTGAGGCTCGACAAGAATTTTTTCAACAAGCCAGTCTTTTGCCTTGTCTTCGGTGGCCCAACCGGGGGCTAAGGCAAGTATTTCCTCATAATAGGGTTTCCAGGCAGGGAGGCCGGAGGTGTGGTTTAACAGGGAGCGAAGGGTGATCCCCTTCTGGCAGGCCTTGGGAAAATACTTCTCCAGAGGGTCATTGAGGGCGCATTTTTTTTCGGAAATGGCCGGCATGAACAAAGTGGCCGTGGCGATCGGTTTGGTGAGAGAGGCGATATCAAAGAGAGTGGAGGGCTCAACCGGCCGTTTTTTCGACTGAGACACTGTCCCTTCGATCTGGGCCCAACCGTACACTTTGTTCCAAAGGGTCTTTTCCCCTTTACCCACCAAGAGACTGGCGCCGGGAAAAACGCCGTCTTTGATTCCTTTCTCCATCGCGGCATCAATGGGATGTTGGTTAGAACTCATTTCGAAACCTACTTACTTCAGTCTGACTGAGCGGGTGACGCCTTCGGTGTGGCTCCCGATCGCGCCGCAGTCCCGCAACGCGGGACGAGGACGAGCGGGAAACCCGCAGGCGGCAGGACCCGCGAAGCTGAGTGTTACCAGGGTTTTGAAATAAACCCTATTCACGACACGCCCCTTCCAGAAATTCCAGTTTCTTTTCGTGCGCCGTCAGTCGGGCCTTGACGCCAAACGGCAGGGTAATTTTGACCGGCCCGTGGCCGGCGGGAAAATTGAAAAGCATCGGTCCCTTGAAGTCGTGCAGGACGTCAAGCACCGTCTCCTTGAAATGGGCCGCCTCGCCTGCATTGACAAAATTGCCGAAAAGAATGCCGCGCACTTTTTTAAGCTTACCGGCCAGAACAAGCTGGGTCAGCATCCGGTCGACGGAGTAGGGTTTTTCGTTGGTGTCTTCCAGAAAAAGGATCTTGTTGGCCGTGTCGATTTCGTACGGCGTGCCGAGAGAGGCCACAACCAAAGAGAGACATCCGCCCGTCAGCACCCCTTCGCAAGTCCCATCGCGTAAACACTCGGTCTCTTTGAAGGTGTAGGGGCCAAGCGGTTTTGTCTCTGTCACCGCCTGGTAGAGCGAATTTTTCGTCCGTTCATCCGGATTGTGCGAAAGATCCTTGGCCACCACCGGCCCGTAAAAGGTCACCCAGCCGTCCCGTTGGTATAAATGGACCAAAAGGGAGGTGACGTCGCTGTAACCGAGAACGATCTTCGGATTTTTTTCAAAATGCACCCGATCGAGAAAGGGAAGAATCCGCACCATTCCATATCCGCCGCGGGCAAAGAAAATGGCCTTGATATCGGGATTTTGGATCAACTCCAAAAGCTCTGCGGCGCGCCGCTCATCGGAGCCGGCCAGATAGTGTTTTTTGTCGAAGATATCCTTGCGGTAATAAACCTTGAAGCCGAGCGATTCGAGCGTTTTGACCCCCTGATGAAAGGCCTCTGCGTCAAACGGGCTGGAAGAGGCGGCGATGCCGATGGTATCACCGGGCTTAAGGGTGCGGGGTTTCATCCTTGGAACAATAAAAGTTTTAGCTTTGCCTATCAACGGGAATCTTCTAGAATTCATCTCATAGCACAATGTCCTCCGATATCAAACAGTTGAACTTGGGGCAGAAGATCAGGCGCCTCCGGGAGTCCCGCGGCAAGACCCTTCAGGAATTCGGCGACCGTGTGGGCATTGATGCAAAGCTTCTTGCCCTTATTGAAAAAAACGAGGTCTATCCGCCGGTGGCCACCCTGTTGAACATTGCCCATGCCTGTGACGAAGAACTCGGTTATTTTTTCAATGTGACAAAACAGGACAGGCCGTACTCAGTCGTCAAAAAGGGGAAGGCTGAGGTTGTGCCGCGCGTCTATCCCAAGGGGAAAAATCCCTTCAGCTACACCTTTCGCACCCTTGCTCCGGCAAAAGGGGCGAAAAAAATGGAGCCTTTCCTGGTGGAATTTTCCCCAAAGAAGGAGGAAGTTCCTCAGGTGGCGCATGACGGCGAAGAATTTATCTACGTCCTGGATGGAAATCTGGAATTTCGCCTGCAGGATGAGAAGGTAAAAATAGGCAAGGGGGATTCGCTCTATTTTGAATCGAAATATCCGCATGCCTTCCGTGCCCTTGGAGGAAAGAAGGCAAGAGCGATAGTGGTGCTGTATCCTCATTAGGGGAGACCACAGACCATAGACTATAGACCACAGACTAGAGACTAAAAGCTTTCCATCTCTTGTCTTTGGTCTTTGGTCTTTGGTCTTTGGTCAGTTACCGTGTCTCTCACAAAAACAGAGCTCCTCGAACTCTACAAATATCTCCGTCTCACCCGGACGCTGGAAGACTGGATCTACACTATCTGCGTCCATCAAGATCCCAAACAGCCGCTCATCATCGGCAAGGGATATCTTTCCACCGGACAGGAAGCGGTGTCGGTGGGGGCGGCCTACACCCTCGAAAAGGGGGACTGGCTGGCTCAGTCACACCGTGATTTTGGCGCCCTTCTGGTGCGCGGCATGACGGTGGATGAGTTGCTGGCGCAGTATTTCAGCAAGGCCGCTTCGCCGACCAAAGGGCGGGATGCCAACGTGCATCTGGGCAATACCTCCAAGCATGTTCTCGGATTCATTTCGCACATGGGGGCGATGATGCCGGTGGCCAACGGAATTGCCTGGGGGGCGAAATGCCGGAAAAATCCGACGGTGGTCCTGGCTTTCTTTGGCGACGGCGCCTCTTCCCAAGGGGTGGTCCACGAGGCGATGAATTACGCCGCCGTCTTCAAACTTTCGGTGGTTTTTATCTGCAACAATAATCGCTGGGCCATCTCGACGCCGGTCAAAGAGCAGTTTACCATTGAAAATATCGCCGATCGGGCGGCCGGCTACGGGATGCCGGGGGCGGTGTGCGACGGCAACAATGTCGTGGAGGTTTTCGAGACGGTGAAAAAGGCGGTTGATCGCGCCCGAAAAGGAGAAGGTCCCTCGCTTGTCGAATGCAAAACAATGCGGATGACCGGCCACGGGACGCACGACATGGCCAAGTATGTACCGGAGGATGAATTGGAACATTGGAAAAAGCGCGATCCGATCCAAAACATGGAAAATTATTTAAAAGAAAAAAAATTCGCCGACGACGCCTATTTTAAAAAGGTTGTGGCGGATATGAAGAAAGAGGTGGAGGAGGCGACTGAAAAGGCAAAGCAAATGCCGGGACCGAAGGTGGAAAATGAATCGAGGGATGTTTATGCCCCGTGAAATCTGGTATGCCGATGCCATCAGGGAAGCGCTCAGCCAGGAAATGCGGCGGGATGACGCCGTCTATGTTTTTGGCGAGGATGTCGCCGCCTACGGCGGTGTGTTCGGCATCACCAAAGATTTGCTGGCCGAGTTCGGCCCCGTGCGCGTCCGTAACACGCCGCTCTCCGAGGCGGCGATTATCGGCGAGGCGATCGGCGCCGCAATTTACGGCCTTCGCCCCGTTCCAGAAATCCAGTTTGCCGATTTTTTGACGACGGCCGTCTCTCCCATCGTTGACATTGCCGCCTCGTATCACTACCGAATCGGCACCCCGGTGCCCATCACCATCCGGGCCCCCTCCGGCGGGGCACTCCGCATCGGTCATTTTCACTCCAAATGTCTGGAGGCGTGGTTTACGCATGTGCCGGGCTTAAAAGTGGTGGTGCCGGCCACCGCCTATGATGCGAAGGGGTTGCTTGTAGCCTCCATCCGCGACAACAATCCCGTGATTTATTTCGAACAGAAAAAACTTTATCGTGAAATCAAGGACGATGTCCCCGATGAACTCTATACGGTGCCTCTTGGCAAGGCCGTTGTGCGCCGTGAGGGAAAAGACATTACGCTGATCACCTACGGCAGTCCCCTCTATTTGGCCTATCAGGCGGCCAAACAATTGGAGAAAAAAGGGATCGGCCTTGAGATTATCGACCTCCGGACGCTACAGCCCTATGACCGGGAGACAATTTTGACCTCGTTTAAAAAAACGAACCGCGCCATTATTTTGCACGAGGCCCCAAAAATCGGCGGTTTCGGCGCCGAGATCGCCTCGATGATTGTTGAGGAATCCTTTGATCAACTGGCCGCCCCCATTGTCCGCATCGGCGCCAAACAGACGCCGATCCCGACAAATCCGGTTCTTGAAGACAACTACCTGCCGAGTCTTAAAGATGTGATCGACGCGGCGGAAAGATTAATGCAATATTAGGGGCGTACGGCCGTACG
>JACQOY010000192.1 GCA_016207765.1 Deltaproteobacteria bacterium
CCGGTTTCGAAGCGGGCGGTATCGATCAAAAGAATTTGCGAGCGGATACCGGATGAGGTATCCAGCCAATGGCCGAAATGAAATCCATCGAAGAACAATTAGCCCTTATCAAGCGCGGCACCGTTGAAATTATCAGCGAAGAGGAACTCGTCGCCAAACTTGAAAAAGGAAATCCCCTCCGCATCAAGGCCGGCTTCGACCCTACGGCGCCCGACCTGCACCTGGGACACACTGTTCTCTTGAACAAATTGCGCCAGTTTCAGGAACTGGGGCATCAGGTGATTTTTTTAATCGGTGATTTTACCGCAAAAATCGGCGATCCCAGCGGCCGTCTCTCGACGCGGCCTCCGTTATCCGATGCGGAAATCAAAAAGAACGTAAAAACCTACGAGGAGCAGGTTTTTAAAATCCTCGACCGAAAAAAGGCCGAAGTCCGTTTTAACAGCGAGTGGCTTGATAAACTGGGTGCCGCGGGGTTGGTGAAACTGGCGGGACGATATACAGTTGCGAGGATTCTGGAGCGGGACGATTTTTCCAACCGGTATAAAAAGGGGGAGCCCCTTTCTGTTCATGAATTTCTTTATCCGCTTCTTCAGGGGTGGGATTCGGTCGTGCTTAAGGCCGATGTGGAATTGGGGGGAACCGATCAAAAGTTTAATCTTCTTGTCGGACGCCAGTTTCAGCGGGAGGAGGGGCAAGCACCTCAGGTCGTCATGACCATGCCGCTTTTGGAAGGGACCGACGGCGTCCAAAAGATGAGCAAGTCGTATGGCAATTACATCGGTATCGACGAACCTCCCAAAGACATCTTTGGCAAGATCATGTCGATTTCCGATCTGCTCATGTGGCGGTATTACGAACTGTTGAGCACCAAAGAAATCTCCGAGATCGAGGCCATGAAAAAGAAGGTGGAGGAGGGGGACCTCCACCCAAAAGAGGTCAAGACCAATCTCGCCAAAGAGATGGTCGCCCGGTTTCACTCACAAAAAGAAGCCGAAAGGGCGGGTGTTGAATTTGAAGCGGTTTTCAAATCGGGGGCCCTGCCCGAGGAGATCGAAGAATTCAAAGTCCACTCCCAGTCAGACAAGATCGGTTTGCTCACCGTCATGACCCAGGCTGGCCTGACCCCCAGTAACAGTGAGGCCCGCCGGATGGTGGTTCAGGGGGGGGTTAGACTGAATCGGGAAAAGGTCTCGGATCCCCAATTGCAACTCTCGGCCAAAGGGGAGTATCTGATGCAAGTTGGCAAAAGAAAAATAAAGAAAATCAAGTTCTTATAAATCCATTTGACCCCCCTTGTCCGTTCCTTCTGGTTAGTATAAGTTTAGCGAGCTGAATGCACTTTGTTCTCAGAAAGATTTGGCGGCGGGAGTACTTTGACCGGCTGGCCGGGATTCTTGTCCGACAGGCAAAACCCCTTTTGCTTGTCGGGGTGGTCCTGACGGTTGTGTCGGCTTTGTTTGCCTGCCGTCTTCGGATCGATTCCGATTACATGGCCTTTCTCCCCGAAAATTTTCCCGGGGTCCGGAATCTCAAGAAAGTCATCGAAAAAACCGGCGGATTCGGCAATTTCGTCCTTGTTCTGGAAGGGGGAACGCTTGAGTCGCGCCGGACTTTTGCGGAGGCCTTTGCCGGACGGGCGACCCGTTATCCGTGGGTCGATTACGCCGAATACAAAAAAGATTGGGACAAGATTGAAAAAAACAAGCTTCTCTACGTCAATCTGGAGGATTTAAAAACCATCGAGTCCCGCCTGCGTCAGGTAATCAGTTACGAAAAACACAAGGAAAACCCCCTTTCCATTTCCCTCTTGAGCCCCGAGGAGGAAAAAGATCAGGCGCTCCTCGATTTCTCGGACATCGAGCGCAAATACCAGCAAACGACGTTCGGCTCTCCCTGGTTTGAGGATCCCGGTCAAAAATACACCCTGGCGGTGATATGGCCCAAGGGATCAATGACGCAGATCGGTTTTGCCCGGCAGGCGTATGCCGATCTGCAAAAATTGATCGACGAATTGAATCCGGCCGGTTTCCACGCGGGGCTCAAAGCCGATATCGGCGGGGAGTTCAGGAACAAGATCGATGAATATTTTTCGATCCGCAAGGATGTGGCGGGAAGTTCACTGACCGCCTTTTTGGGAATTTGCCTGATCCTTTTTCTCTTTTACCGCCGTCTCAGCACGGTGGTGTCGGTAATCATCCCTCTTGTGATGGGAACCGCCGTGAGCTTCGGCGTGGCCTCGTTTCTGGTGGGCCGGCTCAATCTCATGACCGTTTTCCTGATCGCCATTCTGATCGGCCTCGGCATCGAATACGGCATCTATCTTTTTTCGCGGTACGCCGAAGAAAGACCCCGTCAGGAGACACTTGAAAAAACAATCGCGGGCATCCTGTTTGACACGGGCCGGGCCACCCTCTCATCGGCTTTGACGGCCGCCATGGCGTTCGGTCTTCTGGTCTTCATGGAGTTCAAGGGATTCCGTGAATTTGGGCTTCTGGCCGCCGTTGGGCTGATGGTGGTTTTTCTCTCTTATTTTGTCTATGCGCCGGTACTCTGGGCCTTGGGGGAAAAATGGGGCTTTATTCAGGCCGGACATATTCCCGAGCCCTCCCATTGGCTCAGAAGGGTGCCTCTTGGAAAGTGGGTTATCTGGGGAGGAATTGGTTTGACCGTTCTTTGTCTGATAAGCCTCCCGTTTTTTTCCTTCGAGTTCGATTACGGCAAGTTAAGAAGCCGGACGAGCGCCTATTGGACGCTCAATTCAAAAATTCATGCCGTTTTTCCCTTGTCCAAAACCCCCGCTGTCGTGATCACCGATACGTTGGAGGAAACGAGGGGGGTTGTCGATGCCATCGAGGGGAGAATGGCGGGGGTTAAGACCATTGATGCGGTGAAATCGGTGCTCGATCTGATCCCCTCCGGGGTTCAAGAGAAGAAAGAGGTCTTGGCGAGAATTGAAGAGCTTATCCGCCACAACTATCCGCATATGAAGCCGGCTGAACAGAAGACAGCCGACCGGTATCTCCCTTATCTTCACCCTTCGGAAATCAGGGCGGAAGACCTTCCCAGGGGGTTGGTCCGCCAATTTACCGGTCTTCCCGGCACGCCCGGTTATATGGTTTTCATTTATGACAAGGTTCGTTTGTCCGATGCCCGGCAGGCGGCGGTCTACGCGGACGATATTCGTGAAATCAAAACCAAAGAGAAGACCTACTATCCGGCAGAAGGCTCCATCCTTTTTGCCGATGCGCTTTCCCTCATGAAACGCGATTCGTTGATCGCTTTCTGGGCGATGCTGGTCGGGATTTACCTGGTGTTGATGTGGGATTTTCGGAGCGCGAAAGATGCATTGATTGTGGTTTGCCCGTTGGTTATGGGGTTGTTGTTCACCTTTGGCTTGATGGTTGTCTTCGGAATTCGCCTCAACATCTTCAATCTGGTGATCTTTCCGATTTTGATGGGAATCGGCATCGACAGCAGTATTCACCTCTACCATACCTACCGGCAAGGGAGAAACGACGAATCGCTCGCCCACATGGTCTCATCGACCGGTTCGTCTCTGGTGTTGGCGACACTCACCTCAATGCTCGGTTTTGCCGGCATGGTTTTCACCGATCATCAGGGTCTAAAGACCGCCGGCCTGACGGCCGTGATCGGCATGGGGTGCAACCTCATCGCCTGCATCGGGTTTTTCCCCGCCTTTTTGAAGTGGAAGGGACATCTCATCCCGCGACGGGTAAGGAAGAAAGCGGCTTCAACCGAAGAGATGATCGGCGTGTTTCGGGAGAAAGCGGCGGATGCGGAGTAGTGATCAGGCTGTTTTTTCCGAGAATAATTTCGAAAGGTATTTGAGCAGATCAAGGATGCTGACAACGGCGGGGGGTTTCCCCGCGCGCCGAATGGCGATGTTGCGAAACCGGTGGACCGACATCTTGTGGAGGGCAAAGGCCAGCGTGTCATCCTCGTCGAGCGTTTCCACATTTGCGGTCATCACTTCCCTGATTTTTGTTTTGGAAAGATCGGCAATCTTTCCCGCCACACGGCAAAGGATATCGCGTTCAGTGAGTATTCCCCTTATTTCATCTCCCCCGTTTGTCACCACCACGCAACCGGATTGGCACTGATTCATTTTTTTTACGGCATCGAGAACCGATGCGTCGGCACCGATGCAAGTGGCTTCGTGAGGGGGGATTTTTGAGATGGGGTCGCTCATGAGGACCTTCTCGATTTTCCCCTTTGACGCCGAAATACCGTCCCGTGAAGAGAGGTCTTCCTGGCAGTTGTCGCAGGTATCGCTTCCGGCGATGTTGTCAAATCCGCAATAAGGACACTTCATATTTCAAGACTAGTGACCCGTGACCAGTGACCTAAAGCTTTTGGTCCCTGGTCTCTGGTCACTTGTCCCTGGTCTCCTAAATGACTTCCCATGTCTCTGGCCCATGAAGCAGTTTTTTCATGTCGCCCGGCGCCTTTTCCATAACCGTTTTGATCTGTTGCCCCAGCATTTGGTCGTAGGTCGGTTTTGAGACGGCCCTGAACACGCCCAGCGGCACCGGGAATTGGGGAGCCTCAAACCGGCTTAACAAAAAGGCGTAATGGGGTTCCTGTTCACTTTCGTTGTGGACCAGAAGATCGGCTTCCGTTACCCCGTTTTCCCCGATCGTCACAATTTCGGGCTTGATCCCCTTCAAATGGATCCCCTTGTTTTTGTCTTTTCCGAAAATGAGGGGTTTTCCCTGCTCGAGAATCACCGCATTGTCGTCCCGCGTCTGCCTGTCGGTCACAAACTTGAACGCGTCATCGTTAAAAATAATGCAATTCTGGAAAATCTCGACAAAGGCGCTTCCCTTGTGATGGGCCGCCCGCATCAATACCTGCTTCATGTGATTCGGGTTGGTATCAACCGTTCGGGCGACAAAGGTCGCCTCGGCCCCAAGGGCCAGTGAAAGGGGATTCATCGGATAATCGACCGAACCGTGGGGGCTCGATTTGGTTTTCTTCCCCAACTCGGAGGTGGGCGAATATTGACCCTTGGTGAGGCCGTAAATCCGGTTGTTGAAGAGAAGTATCTTGATATCCACATTCCGGCGGAGGGCGTGAATCAGGTGGTTGCCGCCAATGGAAAGGGCGTCGCCGTCGCCCGTGACAACCCAGACTTCGAGTTTGGGATTGGCCGCCTTGATTCCGGTGGCGATGGCCGGCGCCCGCCCGTGGATGGTGTGCAACCCGTAGGTGTTGACGTAGTAGGGGAAGCGGCTGGAACAGCCGATCCCCGACACAAAAACATAATTTTCACGCGGGGTTCCCAGTTCGGGCAATATCCGCTGGACCGTTGCCAGAATGGCGTAGTCCCCGCATCCGGGACACCAGCGGACATCCTGGTCCGAAATAAAATCTTTTCGCGTTAATTGGGGCGCGCCGGTTAATGGGGCAACGCCACTGGCTGACTCGACCATGTTTCGACTCCTCTTTTCTTGATTAATTGTTTCACCCCATCGATGATTTCCTGCACCTTGAACGGCTGTCCCTGAACCTTGGTCAGGGAATGGGCGTTGACCAGAAAGCGCGATCGGAGAAGGAGCGCCAATTGCCCCAGGTTCAGTTCGGGGATGACGATTGTCTCAAACCTCTCCAGTATATCCCCGAGGTTGGAGGGGAAGGGATTGAGGTGGCGCAGATGGATGCTGGAAACGGGCAACCCCTGTTGCCGAAGGGCCTCGGTCGCGGAAGTAATGGCCCCGAAGGTTCCCCCCCATCCCACCAACAGAATATCTCCCGTCTCCGCGCCGAAAACCTTGAGCGGGGGAATATCGCGGCTGATCCGGGCGATTTTTTCCGCTCGGGTTTTGATCATGTGTTCGTGGTTAACCGGATCGTAGCTGACGTTCCCGATGCCGTCCTGTTTTTCAAGCCCCCCCAGCCGGTGTTCAAGCCCAGGCGTTCCCGGTATGGCCCACGGGCGAGCCAATGTTTTTTCGTCGCGGGCATAAGGGATAAAAGGGGCGCTATTGGCTGTCGGGTGTTCAACCAAAATGGGATCCAGTTTTTCAAAATCGGGAATTCTCCACGGTTCGGCCCCGTTGGCCAGATAGCCGTCAGAGAGCAGAATAACGGGGGTCATGTAGCGGACGGCAATCCGCACCGCCTCGATGGCCATGGTGAAACAATCACCCGGCGTTGCGGCGGCGATGACCGCCAGCGGACTTTCCCCATGGCGTCCAAAAATCGACTGGAGAAGATCGGCCTGCTCGGTTTTTGTGGGGAGGCCGGTTGATGGACCGCCGCGCTGGACATCGATAATGACAACCGGCAGTTCCATCATGATGGCCAGGCTGATTGCCTCGCTTTTCAACGCCATTCCGGGGCCGCTCGTGCCGGTCAGCCCGATGGCGCCGGAAAACGACGCCCCAATGGCCATACCGATGGCGGCGATTTCATCTTCCGCCTGGCAGGTTTTGACCCCAAAGCTCTTGTGCTTCGACAGTTCATGCAGAATATCGGAGGCGGGGGTAATGGGATAGCTGGCATAAACCAGTGGTGTCTTCGCCAATTGCGATGCGGCGACAAAACCGATTGCGGTGGCTTCGTTGCCGGTGATATTGCGGTAAATGCCCGGTGCAAGCCGTGCCTTGGGGACGCGATAATGCTTTTTGAAGAGTTCGGCGGTTTCCCCGTAGTGGTAACCCCCTTTGAGGGCCATTTTATTGGCCTCCGCCAGCTCGGCCTTTGCCTTGAATTTTTGCCCGATCCACTGGATGGTTGCCTCCATCGGGCGCTGATAGAGCCAGAACATCAGCCCCAAGGCGAAGAAATTTTTGCATCGCTCCATTTCTTTTTTGGAAAGAGGCGAACCCTCGAGCGCCTTGTTGTTCAACAGGGTAATGGGGATGTTGTAGAGCTGATATTTGTTCAGACTGCCGTCTTCGAGGGGATTGGAGGTGTAGCCGGCATATTTAAGGTTTTCGGGGCCAAAGGCATCGGTGTTGAGAATGAGCATTCCTCCCTGCTTTAGGTCTTTCAGGTTGGTTTTAAGGGCCGCCGGATTCATGGCTACCAACACATCGGGCGCGTCGCCGGGGGTTCGAATATCGCGGGACGAGAAATTGATCTGATACGATGAAACCCCCGCCAGGCTTCCGGCCGGCGCCCGTATTTCAGCGGGAAAATCGGGGAGAGTGGAAAGATCATTTCCAAGTATGGCGGTGGAATGGGTGAATTGGGTTCCGGTCAACTGCATGCCATCGCCGGAATCGCCGGCGAACCGGATGACGACATCTTCTTTTTCTTCAATTTCCTTGTGGTGAACCGGCAAGCTGGGATCGGTGGACATATAATTTTGCTTACTCCTCTGGCTGGCGGCCCTGCCCCAAAGGGACCCCTTCGGGGCCGCCTATGCCCCTTCGGCGGCTGTGCTGATGAGATGAGGTTCCGGGGGAAGATTGTAGATCTGGTAGGGAAAATGTTCCGCCAGATAATCGACAATATCCCGCGCCGAAACAAAACACCGAATAACCCCTTCAGAATCGACAAGAGGGATATGACGGTGTCCTTTTCCGCTCATCAGTTTGATCGCCTCGGCAATGGATGCATCCATTTTCAAGAAATCAGGATTTGGGGTCATGACTTTTTCAACAAGGGTTGTGAGGGGTAATCCTTTTTCCAAAACCCTTGTCAGCAGATCCCGTTCAGTAAAAATACCGGCCATTTTTTCCCGCTCCATAACGACGGCACATCCCCTTTTTTTCTCCTGCATGGCCGAAATAACCTTGTTTAACGGTGTCTCTTTGGAAACGCACACGGGCGACCGCATTCTAACTGATTGAATTTTATAATCTTTTAGAGCTTTTGCGGTTTTTTGAGACATAGAGTAACGTTTCCTTTGATACGCGGTCCAATTTCCCCGATTTTACCGATAATGTCAATCTCCTGTGAGGGCTTCCAAGTTGACGAAACGACAAGGTTTCTGTCACAGTCCTGTTTTCAGTGTCAATATGATCCAGATCAACCATTTGGCGGTTATCCCCCCCTGTCGGTGTCAGGGGGCCTTTTTTTGTCTTTTATTGGTATTTCTTTTATTCCCTTTGGCGGGCCGGGGGAGTGAGGGGTCGGAGAAGCCCCTCAAACACGACGGCTTTTTACGCCTGTATCACAGCCATTCGCATGAGTTTCTCGAGGTGGTCTACGAGCGAAACGGGGTCATTAATGAGGGCGCCTTGAAGCGCATCAATCATTTCATGCGGTCGCGCGATTCGGGAAAAGAGACGAAAATGGACCCCGATCTGATCCGGTTGATTGATCATCTTCAGGATCATTTTGGGGCGGATACGGTGGAGGTCATCTGCGGTTTTCGGAGTCCCGAGTTCAACCGGGCACTCAAAATGGCGGGGAAGGGGGTTGCCGAACAATCCAACCACATCAGGGGAATTGCGGCGGATATTCATCTCGATGAAATCTCCGAAAAGAAAGTTCAGGCCTATGCGCGCCGTCTGGGGATTGGTGGGGTGGGTTATTATCCCGACCAGTTGATGGTTCATGTCGATCTCGGTCGGGTCCATTTCTGGCAGGATGGAAATTTTTCCGACCGGACCGATATCGGGATTTTTACCGATCTGCCCGTGACGCTCAAGACGGACAGGCTGTTTTATTTTTTGGGAGAGAAGATGAGGCTCGTTTTATCGAATCCGCAAGAAGCGCCGTTGAATGAGGATTTGAGGTTGGAGCATTTTTTCAGGGGGAAATGGAATAACTCCCCCCTTCCCCTCCCACGAAGTGGTCCCTTTGGGATTAAATTACCCCACAAGGGGGCTACTTCGTCGAGAGAGGGCGAGGGGGAGTTATTATTCGATCGAACGTTTCCCTACGGAAAATTTCGATGGAAAATTGAGACGGAGGATGGCAGGGTGCAGTATTCCAACGAGTTTTATGTGAAGAAAAAATGATTTCCTTGACGTTCGAAAAATTTCAGGAGATGGCCGAAAAGGGAAACCTCATTCCTCTTTCACAGGAAATTCCGGCCGACCTCGAGACGCCGGTGTCGGCATTTCTCAAGATCCGCACCTTCAAGAACGATTTTTTGCTGGAAAGCGTGGTGGGAGGCGAGAAGTGGGGGCGCTTTAGTTTTTTGGGGACGGAACCGCGTGCTCTTTTCAAGAGCAAAGGCCATGACATCGAAATTTTTGAGGGGCATAAACGGTCCCATTTCCGCGTCTCCTCGAATCCGCTCGATGCCCTCAAAGAATTTCTTTCCCGGTTCAACCCGGTGGTGTTGCCCGACCTTCCCCGTTTTTTCGGCGGGGCGGTGGGTTACCTCGCCTACGATATGGTCCGCTCTTTCGAGAACCTCCCGCAGACGGCCGTGGATGAACTGAAAGTTTTTGACGCCTGCTTTTTTATCACCGATACGGTGATTATTTTCGACAATTTTCGGCAGGTCATCATTATTGTCGCAAATGTTTTCATCGATCCCGAAAAATCGAAGAAGGTTCTCTACGAGGAAGGACTCCATAAAATTGAAAAGCTGGTGAAAAAACTCCAGCAACCCCTGCCGCCGCAACAGTTTCGTTATCTCCGCCCGGTGGAAAAGAGCTCTCAAGAGGTTGTGCTGAAGGCGACCCGCACGGAAGAGGAATTTTGCGCGCTGGTCGAGAAAGCCGGGGAATATATCGCGGCGGGGGATATTTTTCAGGTGGTGCTTTCCACCCGTTTTGAGGGGAAAACCGCCGTTCCCCCTTTTGAGCTCTATCGGGCGATTCGCCGGATGAACCCTTCGCCCTATCTTTATTTTTTGCAGTATGAAGACTTAACCCTTGTCGGTGCTTCCCCCGAGGTGATGGTTCGCCTGGAAGACGGGAAAGTTGAATTGCGGCCGATCGCCGGCACCAGACGGCGCGGAGGGGACATCTCGGAGGATCTCCATCTGATGGAGGAACTGAAGAAAGATCCCAAAGAACGGGCGGAGCATATCATGCTTGTCGATCTGGGCCGAAATGACCTTGGCCGGGTCTGCGAAATCGGGTCGGTTGCAGTCAACGAACTGGAAACGGTGGAATTGTATTCGCATGTGATGCATCTGGTTTCCCATGTGTCTGGAAAGCTGAAACCGGGTCTCGATGCCTTTGACGTGATTCGAGCCGCTTTTCCCGCGGGAACGTTGACGGGGGCGCCCAAGATCCGGGCCATGGAGATTATCGAGGAATTGGAGGAAAAAAAACGGGGGATTTACGGCGGGTGTGTCGGGTATATCAGTTATACGGGAAACCTGGATACCGCCATTACCATCCGGACGGCTTTGTTCAAAGACGGCAAAATTTATATACAGGCGGGGGCGGGAATTGTCGCCAATTCGGTGCCGAAACTGGAATATAAGGAATGCCGGAACAAGGCGGAGGGGATGATGGCGGCATTGAAGAGTGTGGGGGTGTGATATGATTCTTATTATCGACAACTATGACTCCTTCACCTACAACCTCGTTCAATACCTGGGTGAGATCCTGAAAAACCGGGGGGAGGATCCCGATCGTCTCCTTGCCGTGCGGCGGAACGATCAGATCGATGTGGCCGGGGCGGCATCTCTCAAGCCTGAAAGGATCGTCATTTCTCCCGGTCCCTGCACCCCCAACGAGGCGGGCATTTCGGTTCCATTGATTCAGCGGTTTGCCTCGACGGTTCCCATTCTGGGCGTTTGTCTGGGGCATCAGTCGATTGGCGCGGCGTTCGGCGGGAAGATTGTCCGCGCCAAAAAAATCATGCATGGCAAGACCTCGCTGATCCATCACGATTCGAAGACGATTTTTCGGGTGATTGAAAATCCGTTTACCGCCACCCGCTCTCATTCGCTGGAGATCGAACGAGAGAGCTGTCCGGAGGTGCTTGAAATATCCGCCTGGACCGACGACGGCGAGATCATGGGGGTTCGACACAAGGAGTTTCCGGTTGAAGGGGTTCAGTTTCATCCGGAGTCCATCCTGACCACGGTGGGAAAAACGATTCTGAAGAACTTTTTGGAGATGAAGTGAATTATTTCGCCATTATTCCCGCCGCGGGCGTCGGCAAGCGGTTCGGGGGTTCGGTCAAAAAGCAATTTTTAAGCCTGAACGGCCGGTCGCTTCTGCATTGGTCGGTTGAAACTTTTTTGAAGACCCGCCTGTTTCATCGGATTGTCGTGTGTCTGCCGCCCGACGAGTTGATCCAGATTTCGGGCAAAACGGATTCGCCGGAGGTGATGTATGTGGCCGGAGGGGCAACCCGGGCCCAGTCGGTCAAAAAAGGTTTTGAGGCGCTGGAGGTCCTTGATAACGATTATGTCATGGTGCACGATGCCGTGCGTCCTCTGGTGAGCGCCGAGCTGATTTTAAGGGTGGTCAAAGAAACGAGGGAAAAGGGGGCCACGATCCCGGTTGTTCCTTTAAGCGACACAATCAAGGAAATAAAAGACGGGATTGTGTCAAAGACGATTGACCGATCTTCTCTGTTTGCCGTCCAGACGCCGCAGGGGTTTCCGGTGGGGGTGTTGAGAAACATTTACCAACGGCTGGACGTGACGGATCCCCGATGGACCGACGAGGCGATGATGGTGGAGGCGATCGGGGAAAAGGTCTATGCCGTCGAAGGGGACCGTCGGAATATCAAAGTGACGACGGCGGAGGATTTGAAGGTGGCGGAAATTTATTTGAACATGTAGGGGCAACCCCCCGTGGCCGTTAAACGGCCCCTCTTTATGGGGTTGCCCTGCTGGGAGGGCGGCCACAGGGGGCCGCCCCTACGGTTTTTTTTATGCGAATAGGAATCGGCTACGACGTCCACAAATTGGTTCATGGGCGCAAACTCATCATCGGCGGGGTTGAAATCCCGCACGACAAGGGGTTGTTGGGTCACTCGGACGCGGATGTGTTGCTTCACGCAATCTGTGACGCCCTTTTGGGGGCGGCGGGGATGGGCGACATCGGTGAACATTTTCCCGATACCGATCCCCGCTTCAAGGGATTTGATTCGATGAAATTGCTTTGCGAAGTGGGAGCGAAGCTCCGGGAAAAGGGGTATCGCCCGGCAAACATCGATTCGGTTGTGATTGCCGAGGCCCCAAAAATATCCCCGCACCGGGAAAAGATGCGGCAAAATATAGCCTGCGCCGTCGGTCTTCCGGTTGATTGCGTGAATGTAAAGGCGACGACGGAGGAAGGAATGGGTTTTACCGGCACCAAACAGGGGATGGCCGCGTGGGCCGTAGTAACAGTTAAAAAAGTTTGAAAAGTTAAAAAGTTAAAAAG
>JACQOY010000206.1 GCA_016207765.1 Deltaproteobacteria bacterium
AGGGCAACCCCACCACATAAAGGGTGGCCGCTCTTTATGCGGTAAAGAGGGGCCGTTTAACGGCCACGGGGGGTTGCCCCTACGGAACCTCAACCTGATCCAATATTTTTTTCAACACATCGTCGGTGGACAAACCTTCCGCCTCCGCCTCGAAGGTGAGAATAATGCGGTGCCTCAGCACGTCGAAGGCCATGGTTTTTACATCCTGCGGCACCACAAACCCCCTCCCCTGCATGAACGCGTGCGCCTTGGCGATGAGGTTCAAATAAATCGAGGCCCGCGGAGAGGCCCCGTAGGCAATGTAGCGGTCGACGCCAATCCCCAGGCTTTTGGGCTCGCGCGTGGCAAAAACAATGTTGATGATATAGTCGTTGATTTTGGGGTCGATATAGATCCGCCGGATGAGTTCGCGGTATTGGAGAAGGGTCTGGGGGGCCAACACCCGGCCTGGGGCGACCGGTTTTTTATTGGCCACGCGGTCCATGATGAGGAGTTCTTCCTGCCGTGAGGGATAGTTCACCTTGAGTTTGAGCATGAAACGGTCAACCTGCGCCTCCGGCAACGGGTAGGTCCCCTCCTGTTCAATGGGGTTCTGGGTCGCCATCACGATGAACGGCTCCGCCAGTTTGAAGGTCTCATCACCGATGGTGATCTGTTTTTCCTGCATCGCCTCCAAGAGGGCGCTTTGCACCTTGGCGGGGGCGCGGTTGATTTCATCGGCGAGGATTATGTGGTGAAACAGCGGCCCCTTTTTGACGAAAAATTCCTGCGTCTTCGGATTGTAGATCTGGGTCCCCAGGATATCGGCCGGCAAAAGATCGGGGGTAAACTGGATTCGCTGAAAACCGGCCTCGACAATCTGCGCCAGCGTCTTGACCGCCGTTGTTTTTGCCAGCCCCGGAACCCCTTCGACCAGGATATGGCCGTCGATCAAGAGCCCCATGAGGAGCCGCTCAACAAGGTAGCGCTGGCCGACAATGACTTTTTCGACCTCGGAGAGAATCTCGCGCAGTTTCGGCTGAACATTTTCGACTTCGGTGTTTAACGCCTGTATCTGATTTTGCATTTTATCCGGTTCCCCCTGGTTTTGCTGTGTAATTCGCAATGGCTTGGCACGTGAATTACATGCAACTCGTGGTGTTTCGCCGCGGAATCAAAATAGCGGCACTCAGCCGAAAAATCCACGTTTCTTTTTCTTTTTTCCGGTCTCGCCCCCGGCCAGGGCCTCATTTCCCCCGCTTGCCGCCGCAAATTGCCGCAACAGTTCCTCCTGCCGGCCGGTCAGGTTCTTCGGTATTTGAACGATGAACGTGATGATTTGGTTTCCCCGATGTTTTGTCCGGAGGTGGGCCGCCCCTTTTTCCCGCAGGGTGACGGTATCGCCCGATTGGGTCCCCTTGGGAATTTCCACCTCTTCCTCGCCGTCGATTGTCGGAACCCTGATTTTGCCCCCCAGCGCCGCCGGCACCATGCCGATGGGAATTTCACACCGGATGTTTTCCCCCTCGCGCACAAAAAGTTCATGCGATTTGACTCTCAGAAAAACATACAAATCCCCCGGCGGCCCTCCCCTTTCGCCTGCTTCCCCTTCTCCACCGAGCAGAAGCCTCAACCCCGAATCGACCCCGGGGGGGATTTTGACTGATAATTTTTTTGATTGTCGGACCTGGCCCAAGCCATGGCATTCGGTACAGGGATGAGGGATATGCTGTCCCGTTCCCTGACAGTAAGGGCAGGTGGTGCTGATGGTGAAAAAACCCTGGCTGTGGGCGATCTGTCCCGCACCACGGCATTTGGGACAGGTTTGCGGTTCGGTGCCCTTTCGGGCCCCGGTTCCCGAGCATGAATCGCAAATTGTCCGGCGGGCGACATTGATCTGTTTTTCCGTCCCGAAGCAGGCTTCCATGAAATCGATTTCGAGGTCGTAGCGCAGATCGGCCCCCTGACGCCCCCCACCGCGCCCCCTCCGTCCCCCGCTGAACCCGAAAAAATCCTCGAAGATGTCTCCGAAAGATTCGAAGATATCCTCCATCCCCGTAAATCCGGTAAAGCCGACCCCTTCCAGGCCCCGGTGGCCGAATTGATTGTAAACCTGTCTTTTTTCCGGGTGCGAGAGGACTTCGTAGGCCTCGGCCGCTTCCTTGAATTTCTCCTCGGCGGGCTTGTCTCCGGGATTCTTGTCGGGGTGGTACTTTACCGCCATTTGGCGGTAGGCCTTTTTGATTTCCGCGTCATCGGAATCGCGGCGAACCCCCAGCACTTCATAATAGTCTTTTTTGATCATGGACGAACGGGGAACTTAGCGATCTTTCAGAATTTGTCAACTACACAGGGGAAACGTCGGTAACCGAACATGGGGCGTGGCATTCCTTGAGCGAAAACTCATTCTTAAAGGCTGGCTTTTTATGCACGATTTCGCTTAGAATCCGTTTTTTATTTTTTGAAATCATCCGGCGCGGCAAGGAGCTTTTGAAGACATTGGGAGACAAGAAATGAATAAACGAGAGCTGGTGGGCACTAAGTGGGCACTAAGTCAGGACCAAGTCAAAATCCTTGAGTTGTGCCGTGAAGAAAAACCCCTGTTGGAGCTGATGAACTCCATTGGTCGAAAGGATCGAACCAAGTTCCGGGATCAGTTTATCAAGCCGCTTTTGGAGATGGGCTTGCTTGAGCTTACCATCCCCGACAAGCCCAACAGCCGTTTTCAAAAGTATCGGGTGACCGAAAAGGGACGGGAATTTTTGGCAAAATGAATTTGAGGGTGTGATGGCAAAAGCAAAAGCGAAAACCAGGAGAAAAAATCAACTGAACAGCCTGGTCCGATCTATTGGAGCAATCATCGCGGGGCGGGATGAGTTGGCGCGTCAGGCTGAGAGGCAATACGCCATTGAAGTGGAAAATATTCTGCTTACTCAAAGCCGCGATGCGTGTCGGATCCAAAGATTGTTGGACGGTATTCTCGATTTTTGCTTCGACCCAAACCTGTTTGGTTTATACAAAAAACTCTGCCGTTACTACTACGGCATCGATCCTGTCGCAACCGCTTCGTACGTATACGCCTACCGCGATATGTGGGAGGATGGAGATTTAAGGACTGCGGCTTCGCCTTCCGCGGTGGTAACGAGGGCGGGTAGACAGCGGAAGGGATTGAAGAAATGAAACGGTGGCCGAAGACAACCCTGGAATCCGACCAAGCCACCAGCCGCCAACAGTCAGACGATCTTTTCAATTCGCTTTTACACAGGGCGTTTGAGGGGGAGTTGTGACGAAAACCATGAATATTGCAAGGCCGACTAAAGAACAACTGCTAACGCAACTGCACAACTGTAAAGCCCTTTATGTAACTGGCCTCGCTTCACTATGTTTAATGGGCCATCCTTCCGCTCCCGATCTCCTTGATGACGAGAAGAACACCTATGTGATGATCAATGATTACAGACAGACATTTCACGGCCAAGTCAAACATCTCAGGGAAGATAAAGAATTTCTTCTCCAATCACTGCATAATCTTTATTTGCGGGCCCTTATCTGCGAGTCCTATGAGCTCATATCTGAATACTGCGATAAGACAAAGCAATATGAACTATTGAAATCAGAAAAGTGGTATTTGCCGTTGCGGCTTGTAAGAAATTGCATAACTCATTCGTTCCGCTGGAACTTTGACCGACTGAGCAAAAAGGAAAAGAAGGAAATAAAATTTCCGATAACATATCGTTCCCTCTGTATCTCTCGCGATTTTCAGGATCAACCATTGAGTTTCGACAAATTCAACTGGGTCCATATTTGGAATATTCATATCGATATCATGCGTTTTGTGGAGGAAAAATTATGTTGACCTCTTTTGATAGGATGTCCCTCGGATTGCCATCATGAATTCAAGACCGAGAGGAGAAATCAATTACGAAGAAGAGTCAAAAAACATCCACTCAATGCGATAAGCTGATGGAAATGGCCATCGAGGCGATGCGCCGGATCAGCGCCTCGGATCAGCGGCTCTGCCGCCCCAAGTTCCGGGAGCTCTGCGACCGGTCTGGCGCCCCAGGTGCCCCAAGGAGGGACTGCTTCGCCGCCGCGAGCACTGCGAGCGGCCGGACCGTTTCCGAGCCGCGCAAGGACGACAAGATAAATGGTCATCTTGAAAGGATGGGGTGTCATGTATGAAGAAGCTTTCTCTCACACTACCAGCAGACTATGCCGAATGGCTTGGCAACCTGAAACAACGGATCAGCGGGGCCCGGCAAAAAGCCATCCTTTCTGCCAATCACGAACAAATTAAGCTTTATCACGATATTGGTCGTGACATTTTGGAGCGGCAGAACAGCCATGGATGGGGGGCCAAGGTAATCAACCGCATCTCCGCAGACCTTCAGGAGTCTTTTCCGGATATGAAAGGCTTCTCGGTCCGGAACCTGCATTACATGCGACTTTTCGCTGAACAGTGCCCGGGTATGACATTTCTGCAGCAGTCTGCTGCAGAAATTGGTCAGCAGACTGCTGACCAATTACCCTGGTTTCATATTGTCACGCTTCTCACCAAAATTACCGATCCCGCATTGCGCGGATGGTACGCCGAGCAGGCTGTTTTGCAGAATTGGCCCCGCGCCACTTTGGAGGTTCAAATCAAGAACCGACTCCATGTGCGCCAAGGGTCCGCCATCACGAATTTTGAAAAGCGACTTCAGGCCCCCCAAGCGACGTTGGCCAAAGAAATCCTCAAAGATCCCTACCATTTTGATTTTTTGGGCCTTGGCGATGAAGCTCATGAGAAAGACATCGAAGGCGCACTAACCCGCCACATCACGCATTTTCTGTTAGAGCTGGGGGCAGGCTTTGCGTTTGTTGGGCGTCAGTTTCGCCTGGAGGTTGAAGGCGATGAATTTTTCATCGACCTGCTTTTTTACCATACCCGTCTCAAATGCTACGTCGTGGTGGAACTCAAGGCAACTCCCTTCAAACCCGATCACGCCGGCCAGCTTAATTTTTACCTTGCCGCTGTTGATGCCCAGATCAAGGCCCCCGACGATAAACCGACCATTGGTCTCTTGCTTTGCAAAACCAAGAAACGCCTTGTTGCCGAATACGCACTCTCGGGTATCGATAAACCGATGGGTGTTGCAGAATACCAGCTTGTCCGAGCTTTGCCCAAACCTCTTGATACGAACCTTCCCACGATTGAGGAACTTGAAGAGGAGCTTTCGCGGGATCTTGAGGGGAAAATACCGTCATGAGCGAGGAACTGAAGCCCATCTGCAGGCAGACCGAGTTGTGTAGATGAAAACCATCAAAGACATGCCGGAGCACAGCCGCCCCCGCGAGATTCTGGGCCTGCGGGTTTTAGATCATGTCATTGTGACTCGAAAGGGTTACACCAGTTTTAAAGAGGCTGGCTTGCTTGAGCGCTTATAAAATCCAGGCGGGTCCTTTCTCTTGTCCGACGGGGCCATTTTTGCTAGAGCCCTAAAGGACCGCGCTCGACGAAGTGGCCCCTCATTGGGGTCGCTGGCCTGTTAACGACGAAGGAGTTTAGAGGCTCTTGTCCCCCCTCAGTCGGGGACTTCGTCCGAAGGGGGCTAGGGTTGGGGCGTTTTTACCATGGAGGGCCCATTTTATGGATGATATCCGCCGGATTTTTGAAAAACAAAAGGCCAACCGCTGGCACGTCTCGCAGACATCGGCCTCGGAGCGCATCGCCAAACTGAAAAAACTGGGCGAGGCGATCTGGGCCAAGCGCGGGGAAATCCACAAGGCCATCCATGACGATTTCCGGAAAAACCCCGGCGAAACCGACCTGACCGAGATCTACCCCACCCTCTCCGAAATAAACCACACCGTCAAACACCTCCGCCGGTGGATGAAACCGCACCGGGTAAAAACCCCCATGGTGATGTTCGGCACAAAAAGCGTCGTCCGCTACGAGGCGAAAGGGATTGTCCTCATCCTCTCCCCCTGGAATTACCCCTTCCAGCTCTTCATGGTGCCGCTTATCACGGCCATTTCAGCGGGCAACTGCGTCATGGCCAAGGCCTCAACCAAGGTTCCGCATACGGCGGAATTCCTCAAAAAGTTCATCTCCGAGCTGTTCGATGAAAACGAGGCGGCGGTGGTCGGCGGAGACCACACCGTGGCGGATGCCCTCCTGGAATTGCCGTTTGACCACATTTTTTTCACCGGGAGCATCCCGATCGGCAAAAAGGTCATGAAATACGCCGCGGAAAACCTGGCGCCGGTGACGCTGGAGCTCGGCGGCAAATCGCCGGTGATCGTGGACGAGACGGCCGACATTCAAAAGGCGGCCGAGCGGATCCTATGGGGAAAATTCATCAACGCGGGGCAGACCTGCGTGGCCCCCGATTATCTGTTGATCCATGAAAGCCGGGAAAAGGAATTTCTGGAAAAAGCCGGAGAGGTGCTTCAGAAAAGGTACGGTCAAAGCGATTCGGACCAGGAAAAATCCGAGGGGTTCTGCCGGATCGTCAGTGAAGGGCATCTTCGGGGGTTAAAGAAAATTCTGGATGAAGCGGTTCAGGCGGGGGCGAAGATCGCCTTCGGCGGCAAAATGAACGGAAACGGACGCTACCTCTCCCCCACCCTTTTGACCGGCGTCAAAGACACCTCCCCCATCATGAAGGAAGAGATATTCGGCCCCATTCTCCCGCTTGTGACCTTCACATCGCTGGGAGAGGTCTTTGAATCCATCCAATCCCGCGACAAACCACTGGCGTTGTATATTTTTTCGCGAAGCGGGAAAAACATCGAGGCCATCCTGAAAAACACCACCTCGGGAGGGACCTGCATCAACAGCACCGTCATTCATCTGGGAAACACCAATCTTCCCTTCGGCGGCGTGGGGGCGAGCGGCATGGGGAACTACCACGGCTTTTACGGATTCCGAAACCTCTCGCACGAAAGGGCGGTTTTACGTCAGGGCCCCATTGACATGCTCAAATATTTTTATCCCCCCTACACCAAAAAGGTGAAAAAAATGATCGAGCTCGCGACGAAATATCTGGGATGACGCTGTCCGGGTAGGATCAGCGATACCGCGATGACGTGTAACCGATGGGAAGGCCCTCATAGAGTTCCGGATCTACGTCGGGCGATTCATTCTTCAGCGCTTCCTCGTAGGATGAGTCGATTTGGTGCCCAAAAGCCAAAAGGAGCGTATACAGCGCCACGGCATGGAGTTGGCCATGTTCCTCTCCCTTTCGCCCCTCAAAGGTCATGGCCGGTTTGCCAAGATGGTAATTCATGTAGCCGGTAGCGCTGTCTGCGGAGAGAGAATGTTTGTTGATTATTTCTTCTGTATCAAAACGGTAAGGCCGGCCGGTTAATTCCGTCAACTTCGTTCGAGAATAGTCGGCAATCTGCCACGGCACCTGATTCTGGATCATCGTCGGAGGACCGGCATTTCCCTTTTTGTAATCCTCGAATGTCGGGTATAGCGATGACACATACGGATACTGTTGCAAATCGCTTTCATATTCCGCCCGGATTTCGTCGTCGCTTTTCTGGATATACGACGGAGATCGCCTGATCTCGGTGATGCTTTCCACTTCCTCCGGCACCCAGGGCGAAGCGACCGGCCCCTCTTTGAAGAACTCGGGGGCAAGCCCCCGAGATTCTTCGATGCTTAAAGTACTTGTTGTCATCACATTTGGCCGCCTTGGCTCGGCCGCAAGCGACCGAGATTGCGGCAGGCCTGCATTCAAAACAATCAGGTCGGAAATATAAAACGGGCCGCCGCCGGAATCATGGGCCCCCACCATTCCATCAACCAGTCCCATCAAACATTCCACTCGACGCGCAATATACTGGTTTAAGCCGTCCTCTTGAAAGGCTTTGGTGTGCAAACCGTTCGAATCTCCGCCATCCTTGATACCCAGTATGTAGGTCGATCGGTACGCCTCGGGTAACAGAATCAACCGACCGGATTGAAGCGGAATGTCTTTGGTCCAATGAAACGATTTGCGGGGATTGTCTTCGTGAAAATGGGGAGAAAAGACAAGAGTCGTGGGACCCGGCTTTCCGGAATCGATGGAGAAGACCTCGGTGGGTCCCAGCCAGAGATATTTATTGATTGTCGTTCTGGCCACTTCCTGCCCGGCCTCGTTTACATGAATTTTTTCGAGCGAAAGAACCGGCGTTCCCAGAAAATCGTCAATGGCTTTTTGCCTCATGTCGTACGGCGTGTCTTGGGGAAGGTTGGGAAAAACATCGGGATCATAAATCCCCCTCTTCAGTCGGCCGTTTTCCCGGAGTTCGCCGGGAACCAGGGGATCCAATTGGGAACAAACCGTATAGAACATCCGTATTTTGTCGTGGGTCATGAAACCGGTCAAAGCGGCGGCCTTTAAGGGATCCGGAAATGCCTCTTCAATGCTCTGCTCAAAGAGCGTCCTCTTCTGTTCTTCATCCATCACCAGATATTCGGC
>JACQOY010000198.1 GCA_016207765.1 Deltaproteobacteria bacterium
GAATTCAAAGGATTTTTTCCAAGAAACGCCGTCGAATATTTCGTCAGTTACTACGACTATTATCAGCCGGAGGCCTATGTTCCAAGAACCGACACCTTCATCGAAAAAGATTCCGCCATCAACGAGGATATCGACAAGATGCGGCACTCGGCCACCCGGTCTTTGTTGGAGCGTCCCGATGTGATTATCGTGGCCTCGGTCTCCTGCATCTACGGCCTCGGCTCTCCCGAGGCCTACCACGGGATGTTGGTGGACATCAAAAAGGGGATGTCGGTTTCCCGTACGGAGATTTTGAACAAACTGGTCGAAATCCAATACGAGCGGAACGATGTCGATTTTCATCGCGGCACCTTTCGCGTTCGCGGCGATGTCGTCGAAATTTTTCCCGCCTATGAGGAAGATCGCGCCGTCCGGATGGAGTTTTTTGGCGATGAGATCGACCAGATTTCAATCACCGATCCGCTCAAGGGGGAGGTTCTCGAAAAGGTTGACCGGATTCCGATTTATCCGGGTTCTCATTATGTGACGCCGGAAGACCAACTCAAACGGGCCATCGAGGCGATTAAAGGGGAGCTGAAAGAGCGGATTGGCTATTTCAAAAACAACAATAAGCTTCTTGAAGCCCAGCGGATCGAGCAGAGGACTCTCTTTGATCTGGAAATGATCCAGGAAATGGGTTTTTGCAGCGGTATCGAGAATTATTCCCGCCATCTTACCGGCAGGTCCTCCGGCGTTCCGCCGCCAACCCTATTGGAATATTTTCCCAAAGATTTTCTTTTGTTCATCGACGAGTCGCATGTAACGGTTCCGCAGATCGGCGGCATGTACGAAGGGGATCGTTCCCGGAAGGGGACGCTGGTGGAATACGGTTTTCGACTCCCTTCGGCCCTCGACAACCGGCCGTTGAAATTCGGGGAATTTGAGGGGATGGTTAATCAGTCTGTTTATGTTTCCGCGACTCCGGGTCCCTATGAAATGAAATCAAGTCGTGGAAAGATTGTGGAACAGGTAGTCCGGCCGACGGGACTCATCGATCCAGAAATTACCGTCCGATCGGTTGAATCACAGGTGGATAATCTTATGCAGGAAATCAATGGTGTCGTTGAGCAGGGGCACCGGGTTCTGGTGACGACATTGACCAAGCGGATGGCGGAAAATCTGACGCAGTACTATTCGTCGCTCGGGATGAGGGTCAAATATCTCCATTCGGATATCGAGACGCTGGAGCGGATTGAAATCATCCGTGACCTTCGATTAGGCAAGTTTGATGTTCTTGTCGGCATCAATCTTTTGCGGGAAGGACTCGATATTCCGGAGGTGGCGCTGGTGGCGATTCTCGATGCCGACAAGGAAGGTTTTTTGCGCTCCGAGCGGTCGCTTATCCAAACCTTTGGCAGGGCCTCGCGAAATGTGGAGGGGCGGGTGATCTGTTATGCCGATACGATGACCGGTTCACTCAAGAAAGCAATCGACGAGACCGATCGCCGCCGGGCGATTCAGGAGGCCTATAATTTGAAGTATGGGATTACGCCGAAGTCGATCACCAAGGAAATCCGCGACTCCCTCTATGTCGCCTCGGAGGCCGACTATGTGACGGTGCCGGTGGCTGAGGGGGCAAAGGGGTTGGATATTCCCCCCGAAGAGATTCCATCCATCATCAAAAATCTGACCCGACAGATGAAAAAGCACGCCGAAAACAGGGAGTTTGAAGAGGCGGCGGCGGTACGTGATCAGATCAAAAAATTAAAGGAGATGGAATTGGGTTATGGAGTGAAAGTGTAGGGGCGCACAGCCGTGCGCCCGTACAGAGCCATGATCAATTTAAAAGAAAAAATCGCCGAATTCCCGACCTCGCCGGGCGTTTATCTGATGAAAGGGGAGACGGGGAAAATTATCTATGTGGGAAAGGCGGTCAATCTCCGCGCCCGCGTCCGAAACT
The DNA here is from genome assembly GCA_016207765.1 of Deltaproteobacteria bacterium. Classification (GTDB taxonomy): domain Bacteria; phylum UBA10199; class UBA10199; order UBA10199; family SBBF01; genus JACQOY01. The sequence continues at coordinate 1,940 of JACQOY010000198.1, forward strand.
ATTTTGCGAAAGAGGCCGATAGCCGGTATCAGATTAAGTTTCTCATGAATCGGGTGAAGGATATCGACACTCTCGTCACCGACAATGAAAAAGAGGCCCTCCTTTTGGAGAACAGCCTCATCAAAAAACACAAACCGCGCTACAATATCTTCCTCAAGGACGACAAAACCTATGTCAGTCTCAAGTTGACTGCCAATCATCCTTTTCCAAGCCTCATTGTCACCCGCAAAATCAAAAAAGACGGAGCGCTCTATTTCGGCCCCTATTCGTCAGCTCAAGCCTGCCGCGAAACGGTCGATTTTATCTATCGCCATTTTCGTTTGCGCACCTGCTCGGACCACGAAATCAACAACCGGTCGCGTCCCTGTCTGGAGTATCAGATCCATCGATGCACGGCCCCCTGCGTTGGCTATGTCAGCCAAGAGGATTACGGCAGGCAGGTTGATCAGGTCCGCTTGTTTTTGGAAGGAAAGAGTGAAGCGCTCATCACACAGGCCGAAGAAAGCATGAAGCGGGCCTCCGACGAAGAACGTTTTGAGGAGGCGGCCCGGTTGCGCGATCTGTTGGCGAATATCAAGACCACGCTCGAAAAGCAGAAGGTAGTCAGGCATGGCGGTTTGCATCAGGATCTGGTTTCACTCTATCGGGAGGGAAACCGCGGTGTGATTGCGCTTTTTGTCATCCGCGATGGAACGTTGATCGATTCCCGCTACTATCCGGCTCTGTGTCTTGAGGAAGAGGCTCAGGTGATCGAGCATTTCTTGAATCAATATTACCTCGGTTCTGTTTTCATCCCGGATGAAATTCTTGTCTCGCATCTTCCGGAAGATTCGGCGCTCCTCGCCGGGCTTTTGACTTCGATACAGGAAAAAAAGGTTGTCATTCGCGCGCCGCAAAAGGGGGAGAAGAAGGATTTGATCGAGTTGGCGGAGAAGAATGCCCGCTCGCAGTTTTCACGTCTGGTCAATAAGGAATATCAGACACAGGAGGCGCTCAAACTGCTTCAGGAGGCCTTGGGCCTTTCCAAATTTCCGCACCGGATGGAGTGTTACGATATCTCGAACATCTCCGGAAAGCAGGCAACCGGTTCCCGTGTCGTCTTTGTCGATGGCGAGCCGGACAAGAAGGAGTACCGTCATTACAAAATCAGGATGGACGGGGAACCAAACGATTATGCGATGATGAGGGAGGTGTTGGGGAGGAGGTTTGGTCATTTGACGGCTGTAGGGGCAATTCATGAATTGCCCCTACCCGACCTTCTCGTCATCGATGGTGGCAAGGGGCAACTTAACACGGCTTTGCGGGTCCTGGAAGAATCGGGTTTTGGCCAAATTGCCGCGATCGGTGTGGCCAAGGGAAAAGGGGCGGGGGCGCGGGCCAAGGGTTTGTGGAAAGGGAAAAAAGAGGGGAAATTTTTATCCCCCACCGCAAAAATCCGCTGATCCTCAAAAGAGGCTCCCCGGAGTTGATGCTTCTCCAACGTCTGCGGGACGAGGCCCACCGGTTTGCCATCAAGTATCACCGATTGTTGAGGGATCAAAAACTATAATAGACAATGATCTCCGGCGAAACACTCTGTTTTTTCGAGCTGACATTCTGAATCCACGCGCCGATGTTTAATGAATCGGAGGGGCCCATCAGGAACGGTTTGGGGAACCAGACCTGTTCGTCGATTTTTCCCGCCTCATGACTGGTGGCAAAACTCACATGCATGAGCATCTCGTTTTCTCCTTTGGTCTGGTAAGCCGGTTTCTGGTTGATGCCGGCGGCAAATTCAACCAAGCGCGTCGATTTCCAGCAGTCGATGCTCATCAAAATGCCGTGAATTTCCACGGGATCGGAAAAGGTCACCGAAAGTTCATCGGGGCTCCGGCCGGAAGTTGAGCCCTTTTGGCTAAAATGCTTCTGAAAGATGCGGCCGTGCATCCGACCGTCGTCATCGGCCATTTTTCGCAGAATTTCCGTCTGGACATCAAATGTCTCCGGCATTGCAACCGTTTTGACGCGGCTGTTTTTAAGGCGGAGTTCCAGTTCAGCAAAATTGATGCTGATGAAAAACAGAACAGCCATTAGAAAGATTGTAAGCCATCGTGTCATTAAGATGTCAGTTTTTTCCTGTATTCCTCCGGAATCGGCGCCGATTTTCCGGTTTTATAGTCGTACCAGACGAGGGTCGAACTTCCTGTCGCCACTTGTTCACCGTTTTGCTTGTAGATCATGTCATATTCAACGATGAAGCTTGAATTTTTCACCTGCGTCACGCGGGTCTCCACGATGAGCCGCTCATCCACATGAACCGGCTTGAGGAATTTACAGGAAATTTCAGCAATGATGAAGGGAAAATGAGAGGCCAGAACCGGTTTTCCCTCTTTAATTCCGAAAAATTCCCTGAACAGGGCCACGCGGGCCTGCTCGAAATAGGTGAAATAGACGGCATTGTTGGCGTGTCCCATCGGGTCGCAGTCGTTCCAGCGGACGATGATTTCGGTGGTCGTGTTCATCTAGCCCCCTTCGGGGACAAGGGCCTGTAACGCTCTCCGCCTACGGCGGATCGCTAACAGGCTCTAGAAAAAATATCCAAACGAAAAATGGAGTCGTTGCCCTCTCTCCCCGTCTTTTTTGTCCAAAACAAACCCGTAGTCAAGGCGAATTGGCCCTACGGGAGTAAAATAACGAAGGCCGAAACCGGCTGATTCGCGGATCGAATCGCGCGAGATCTCGGAAATGGTCTCGGTCAGGCTCCCGGCATCGAAAAATCCGGCCAGCTTGAAGTTATTGAAGAGAAGATAGTGCAGTTCCGCGTTGTAAATGAGCGAGGTGGTCCCGCCGCCGGAATCGACGGCATCCTCGTCAAAGCCCCGCACCGTGTCGTTTCCCCCCATAAAAAAGAGTTTTGTGACCGGAACCCGGGCCGACGGGTTGATGCGAAACAGTTTGCCGACCCGGAAACTGTTGACGAGGGTGAAACGGTCCAGAAAATTGAGATAATGCGCCAGGTTGACCTTGCTGATGTTAAAGACGTTGGAGGCGTCGGCAAAGTCGGTGTCGAATTCGGTGCCGACGAGGGCGTAAATGCCCCGGCCGGGATCGGCGAAGTTGTCGCGGGTGTCGTAAGTCGCGGAGAAGATATTTTCCCAAAAGGTGCTGTCAAAAATGTTTTCCGCCAACTCATCGGTGTTGCTTTCCCCCTCAAAAATATTGAGACGGGTCGCCTGGGTCTTCATCAGCAGGGTCCAATCGGAGCCGAAATTTTTGAGGACGCCCACCGATCCGCCGAAAGAGGCGGCGTTGAATTGTTCGTCATCCTCGTACTGGGCGAAATACTGGTTGACCAGGTTCCAGCTGGCGCCGAAAACGCGCGGGGAATAGAACGTCGCCTCGCCGCGGTCAAATTCAAAACCCCCCACCGCGCGGAACTGAACCTGCTTGGCCAGGCCGAATATGTTCCGCTTGGTGACGACAATCTGTCCCGAGGCGAGTTTGTCGCTGTCAAATCCCACATCGAGGTCGAAGGTCAGGCTCTTTCGCTCGGTTACCTGAACCAGGACGTCGACGACCGGTAACTTCTCTTCCACGCCGGGGGTCGATATCCTTACATGATCGAAAATGCCCAGCCGCTTCAGATTCAACTGGCCGTCGAGGATTTTCTTGTAGGTGTAAAGATCACCCGATGAGAATTTCAGGTTGTTGCGGATCACCTTTTCCCGGGTTGAGTACTCGCCGGCAATGACTATCGTTCCGATGAGCGCCTGAAGGCCCTCGTCGACTTTGATGAAAAGTTGAACCGTTTTGTCATCCGGATTCAATCGGGTGTCGGTTGAAACCTCCGCATAGGGGTAGCCGTTCTCATGATAGAAATCGATGAGTCTCTCCCGCCCCCTGGCGATTTTTTCGGCGTCAAATTCTTTTCCCTCCTTGAAGCCCCCTTTTTTAAGGAGGGTGGAAGTTTCATGAATTTTATTTCCCTCGAACCGGATCTCTTCCACAAGGTAAGGGCTTCCTTCTTCCAGGTCGATGGTCATGGTGATTTGATCGCGAAACCGGTTGGCCACCGCCTCCCACCCGGTGACCTTGGCCTCAAAATAGCCGTGGTCGTGATACAATTTGGCGATCCGGTCCAAATCTTCCTCCACCACTTCTTCCTGGTAATATCCCTGCCGGGTAAGGGTATGCTCCCGGTTGGCCATCACCTTGGAGAGGGCCTTGCGGCCAAAGGATTCGGCACCGTCAAAAATGACCTTTTTCAGGCGCGCCCGTCTCCCCTCGTTGATGGTAAAGGTGACCAAAATCTCGTTGTTGGGGCCGTCGGAGGAGGCCGCGGAGACGGTGGCGTCAATGAACCCGTTTCTGCGGTAGAATTCCAGAAGAGTTTCCGTGCTTCGCTCGATTTCAAATCGGTCGTAGCCGCGGTCTTTGTAGAAGGTGACGTAATCGTCCAGACGCTGGGGTTTGAAGAGGTTGTTTCCCTCGAAAGCCAGTACAAGTCTCCGGCGTTCGATCACCTCGACGACGATGTTTACCTCCTTTTTTTCGCGGTCGACATCGACGGAAGACAACTTGAGGCGAGCCCGGACAAAACCTTTTTGAACGTACTTGTTCTGGATGTCTTTCAGTTTTTTCTTGATCCGCCTGAGTTTGAAGTGGCCGAAACCCGACAGCTTGTTCCTGAGCCGGGAATCGGCAAAAAAAGTATTCCCGACAAAGACGGTTTCCCCCAAGCGGTAGGTTTCCCCCTTGTGCACCCTGATTTTGACGTTGATAAAACCGGGTTTGGGGTCTCGGACGGCCTTGATCCCGACCTTCGTGCCGTAATATCCCTCCTTTTCAAAAAAATCCCCGATCCTTTTTTCGTTTTCCAAAACGGCGTCCGGCTCGAACGGTTCCCCCGTCTGCAAAGAGCTCAAACGAAGGATCGTCTTTGAGAGGTAAGGATAGTTGCCGCTGACGGAGAGTTTTCGCACCAGAGGGCCCCCCATCTCCGGCTGTGGCTGGGCCTTCACCTCGGCTTCCGGTTTGAGCGCCTGTTTTTTCTTGGCTGGAAGAGCGGTTTCATCCTCCGGTGGAGACTCTTCGGACTGAGCCGTCTCCACCTTTGAAGAAGGATCGCCCGTTTTCGATCCTGCATCGTCAACAGGGGTAAGGAGAAGGCAAAAACCGAACAGGGCTGGGAGAATAATTTTTCGGCGCATGGAACGGATTAGTAGGCTTGCAGGCGCAATGTTAAATCAAAGCGGTAGCGAGAGCCAGTGTCTTTTACGCCCTTCAACAGAACGTTGTCGAAAATCTGATATTCCACCTGGACCCCTTTGAGCGCCTCGTCCAAGGTCAAATCACTCGTGAAGGCGATGGCGAAGCGGGGAGAAAGTTGTTTGCCGACCGAGACGCGCGACAGGACGGGATGCTCCTGTCCATATTGCGCCTCAAGGCGAACGATGTCGAGCCGGGTTGCCTTGGAAAGGGGACGCTGAAGAAGCCCGACAATTTGTGAGGCGATAGCGGTTCTTGAGAAGAAACCCTGGTCCCCTTGGGAGAGCTGGTCGGGTGTTCTGCCGTAGGCGATGAGGGAGACGATGTCGTTTTGATTCAAGGTCGGGGTCGATTCGAGGGTCAAAGCCAGGTTATCGGAAGGGCCTTTTATCTTCACGCGGACTTCAAAGTCCTGGATGGCATGCGAGGCCGAAAACTCGAGATAGGGGGAGAGGCCCCGGTCGCGGATAAACGAGGCAAAGCCGGTGGCATCCTCAAAATCGATTCCAAAGGCGTGGATTTCCCCCTCGATGATGTCGATGTTTCCCACCGCCTGCGGTTGCAAGGGGGTGCCGAAGAGGGAAATATCGCTTTTCAGCGCGACCTCGGCGAGGTTGTTCTTGATTTCAAACTCACCGGCGCTTTTTACCTTGAGGCTGAGATTCACATTTTTGAATGCTTCGGGAACAAGGCTCTTTCCCTCGTCGTGTTTGACCCCGACCGGCCTGAGGATGAATTCCGAGAGGCTGTAGTCGCGATAATAGAGCCCCTCAACGATGTTCAACTGGCCCGCAAGCGACAATCCCCCGCCGCTCCCCGTGAGGTGGACGTTGGCGTCGGTGAAGAGCCGCCAGGTGTCGGGTTTGGAGAGGGGAATTTCGGTTCCCCGTAAATCGAGGTCGGCGGCAAGAATTGCGGGGGAGGCCCATTCGAGCCACCCCTGAAGCGTAACCGGCGCCTCGTCGTAATTCATGTGGAAATTTTCAAAGGTGTAGCGGTTGCCGCTTATCTTTAAGGTTCCGTTCAACTCGGTCAGGTCGCGTTTTAAGTCCCTGAAAAAAAGCTCCGCATTCTTGAAGGTGATCCTCCCATCGTAAGACGGTGTTTTGACCGATCCTTCCCACATGACGTCGAGATCGACCAGCCCGTTTCCTTCCACCAGCCACGAGAAAAGCCCGGTCAGTTGGTAAAGATCGAGCGAACCCTTGGCGCGAAGGGCCGATCCCCCTTCGATCCCCAGGGGGCCGTCGAGTGTGAGACGCCCTTTCCCCACGGTAAAGGGGCTTTGGTGAAAAGTGATTTTCCGGTTTTCAAAATCGACGCGGGTTTTTCCGATAAGGTGGATGTTCTTTTCCTCTCCGGTGAATTCAAAGGCGGTCAGATCGGCTGTTATGCCGGAGTCGATGGGGGAGGAAAGACGGTAGATGACGTCGAAATCACCGGTGGTTGAAAACTTTTCCATGGCCATGGGAACCAACGGGGCCAGAAAATCGAGCGGCGTTTTGGAGGCTCTCAATTTCATGAGAAGATTGTCGGGGTCGCTTGCAAGCCGCCGGCCTTCAACCGATACGGTCGGGAGCACATACCCTGAAAAGAGATACCCCTCCGGCGTAAAAGTGAAGACAAGCGGTTTTGACGGCGCGAGCGTCGGCTGTGAGGGGCCTGCTACGATTTTGATGCCCGATACCGTCAACACCTTGTCTTTTAAGCCCAGTTGGCCGGCCATCTTCTGAATTTTTATCTTGTGCCAGACCATGTCGGCCACATCGAGGCTTCCCTTGCCGTCGTAGTTCTGCTTTTCCTTGGTCATGTTGAAAAAGCCGCTTAAAGAGCCCCCGATCGTCTCCGACTTGAAGAGGGGGCCAAGGGGAAGGTTTTTGAAATCGGTTTTCAAAGAAACGGTTTGGCGCGAGGACCTGAAGACCTCGACGATATCGAGATCGATCCGGCCGGTTCCGCTTCCGGCCAGGGTTGTTGTCCCGGTCAGCCTTAAGTTTTTGTCGCGGATGAGGAGCTTCCCGTTAAAGGAACCGAAGGTCAGATTTTCGTAACCTGCCTCCGGGGAGGCAAGGGTCAAATCAAACGTCGGATTGTTGAGTTTCCCCGTGATGCCGCCCGATAAATCGGCCAGTCCGGGGATGTCGATCGTCGAAAAAAAACGGACAACCGTTTGGGCGTCGAGATTTTTCCCGATGTAAGAGCTGGTGAGGGTCTTTTTTGCCAGGTCGATGGTCCCGCGCGCGGAGACCGTGCCGTCGGCCAGCGTTATTTTCAGGTCGTTGACCCCCAAGAGGCCGTCTTTGAAATCGGTGACAGCGGTCAAAAAGAGATTTTCCTTGGCCGGGACGATCCGGTTTTTGTAAAGCCTGACGCTTAGTTTTCCTTTGACGTTTCCTTTGGATAAACTCCCCAGGTTTCCCGATCCCGAAAGCTCCACCCCCGCCTTTTCAAACGACTGCCGGAATTTGGCCTTGCCGAGTGGAAGAAGGGAGAGACGGAATGGGATGCGGTTTTCTATCTGGTAGGCGGCCTTGCCGCTTTTTTTGTCCCACTCAGCCTTGATTGACAGTTTTCCCCCAAAGGCCGTGAGCATGCCGTCATCCACCCGCATCAAGAAGGGGTCGAAGTGGAAGGGGAGATCAAGGTTGTCGAAAAAGATGAAGGCGCGGTTGTCGGGAATTTGATCTTCGTATTTTTGGGTCAAGAGCGGCTTAAGCGAGTCATCCCACGCCGGTGCGGGATTCCAGGGGGTCGGGGTTTTCGGCGCCGCCAGAAGAGAAGAATTCAGGCGGAGCCGGCCGTCGAGATACGGTTCGTTTTTTCGGGCAAAGGCATTGTATTTGGCCTTGAACGATCCCTCAGCGGTCAATTCATCGGCAAAAAAATCAAGCCGCGTCGACCGGTAGGCAATGTTTTTGACCGTAACGTTGATCCCGCGTGAATAAAAAAGAAGAGGGATGCGGCTTGAGACGGTTATCTCGTTGACCCTCAGTGTCTGAAGATCGGGAAAAGTGACGGTTATGTTGTTGATGCGGGCGTTCTGAATCGTGAGATTGTTCAGGATGCCGGAAATATCGCGCTTCTCCCGTTTGGAGTCGTCTGCCGATATTTTTGACAGGGCCTCCAGGTCGATCGAGACGGTTTCTGCCCGCAGATCGGTTAGCCGGACCTTTCCAAATATCAGAGATACGGGCGAAACAGCGATGCTGAATCCACGAAGGGAAACCGACAGATGGGCCTTGGGGACCCTTATGTTCAACCGTTTGCCCGAAAAATGGCCGGTGGCGCCGTTGAAGTACAACCGGTCCGCCGAAATGGCGATGCCGAAGAGCTGATTGGCTGAATCGATCAGCAGTTTTTGGGTCTGCTCCCGGTTGAGTACGAGGTGAAACGAAACGAGGAAAAAAACAAGACCCGCAAGAAAAACAAGAACGACCGTGCGCCGCTTTTTCTTTTTCGAAGTCATTTGGCCTCTAAGCCCCGACCTGTTTTTTCAGGGCTTCAAAAACTTTTTGATGGATCCCCCCGAATCCCCCGTTGCTCATGATGAGGATCACCGCCGGGGAAGGCGTATTTCTTGCGATGTGGGAGACAATGGAGGGGACGCCTGAAATATGCCGGGCCGGAGTGCCGTTGTCCGAGATGTCTTGCGCCAGACGCTCCACATCGAGGATTTTCCCGTCAGTCACCTTTTCCGGCATGAAGACATCGGCCAGAATCACTTGATCGGCCCCTGCAAACGCCGCGGCGTAATCTTTTTGAAAAACGGCTCGCTTGCTGGTGTTGGAGCGGGGTTCAAAGACGGCGATCAGTTTCTTGCCGGGATATTTCTTTTTGACGGCATCGATGGTTTCGGCCACCGCCGTGGGATGATGGGCGAAATCATCGATGACGGCAATGTCGCCCACAACCCCCAAAACCTCCTGCCTCCGCTTGATTCCCTTGAATGTCTTCAATGCCTCCTGAATCCGCTCCGCCTTAAAGCCCAGTTTTCGGAGACAGGCGAAAGCGGCAAGGACGTTTAAGATGTTGTGCCGGCCGGGAAGGGGCGATTCCATACGGATTTCCAGACGGTTATGATACAGGATATCGAAAATTGTTTTCCCTTCCTCGAAGGAAAATCGGCCGGCCTTCCATTGAGGATTGTTTTCGGTTCCGTAGGTTTCAACCGCCGCATAACTTTTTCCGATAATTTCCATCAGGCGGGGATAATGGGTGCAGGCCAAAACAAACCCCTTCGGGTCGCCAATTTCCAGAAGGCGGACAAAAGAACCGGTGAGATGATCGAGATCGCGGTAGATATCAGCATGGTCGAACTCCAGCGAGGTGACGAGGGTGTAATAAGGTTTATAGTGGAGAAATTTCGGCCCTTTGTCGAAAAAGGCGGTGTCGTATTCGTCCCCCTCGATGACAAAGTAGGGGCCGGAGCCTTGCCGGTAATTTTTTTGGTTCCCCTGAAGCACGCCGCCGACCAGATAGGAAGGGTCGCTATCCATCTCGAGCAAAAAATGTGAAATGATCGCCGTTGTGGTTGTTTTGCCATGGGTTCCCGCCACGACGATCGAGCGGTTGTTCCTCATGAAAAAATGGGAGAGGGCCTCGGGCATGGAACAGTAGGGGAGGTTTTGCCTCTGCATCTCCAGAACTTCCGGATTTGTTTTCGAAACGGCGTTTCCCACAATGACGAGGTCCGGTTTCTTTTTCAGATTGTCGGCGGAGTAACCGGACATGAGGAGAATGCCCAGCGCCTCCAATTCGGTGCTCATGGGGGGGTAGATATTCTGGTCCGAACCGGTAACGACAAACCCCTTTTCCATCAGCATTCCGGCCAACGATCCCATGCCTGTGCCGCCGACGGCAATCAGGTGAATGTGCTTGATGTTTGACGGGATTTTGGGCATCGGTTGATTAATGTTTTAACTGGACTCACCCGTTTAATCAATGGTTTAATCAAAGATTATGGGACTAAAAGAGATACTCAAGGCGCGGTACGAAAAACTCACCCGCGACGAGAAGGAAATTATCGGAGTCGCTCTGGTGAAGGTGAATCTGGGGGTTGCCATGCCCGCCGATCACCGCGCCGTGGCTGGATTTGTGAAGGGGACCGGCTTGGTGGCGAAATCGGGCCGGTTGGACGAGATTATTGCGGCGATTCACCAGGACGAGGAGGAGAAAAAGCGGGCGGAAGCAAAAAAGATGAGAGGAACGGTGAGCCTTTCGCGCCGGGAGGCCAATCTCTCCGAATCGGTGGTAAAAAAGTTTGAAGTGTTTGATGAAGATTCCGAAGTTACCGTAAAGGAAAAGGGAGAAAAGGAGAAATAGAAACTCCTCAGAGCGCGTCCTGTGAACGGGTTTAATTGGAATTAACGCCCTGATAATTAAATTTATTAGCGTAGTAATTAGCAACTTCTTCAAACTCATGCCGATAACGGGACATGGCAAAAATCGATGCCAATCTGGCGCGCTTTGTGGCGGAGCGGGAGGGGTATCTCCCTCCACGGCCCGCTGTTATTGATGCTCGTTTTGTCGATCATTCTTCTTCCAGTCCGGAAATCATACAATTGAAATTGGATTTGATGGACTCCTCCTTGCCCCGTTATCCAACACCCGAGCAGAGAGAGCGACGTCTGGATTCATTATATCGAATAGTGCCTGACTGGTACCATAACGCATGGAGAGAATTCCATGCCCTTGGTCACGCCCATGGGATGCGGACAGTGATCACCATCCCGGAGAGAGAAGATTCCAGCGATGTCCATCGGATCCTTCACGAACTTCACGACAGCATGAGGGGCGCAGAGTATGTTGATAATTTTACAAGGGACCGGTCAAATAGAAACGCTTTCCATAACCCTTTTCAAGGCTTTCTGATTAATGACCTCTTTCTCCTCCCCCTTCTTGTTGCCGATTCCAAAGCGTTTGCTGAAAGTTTGGGATTTGACGGCACACACGTGCTTGTCCAACCCGCCCTGCAATTACAGGAATTGGCCAAACAATATGACACCGTCATCGCCATTACGAAAGGGGGCCTCCCCGATGCCTACATGGCGCATCTTTTGGGTCTGGATCCCATGATTTGGGATTTGCATGCCCATGAACGCAAAAAACCCGTTTCCCGCTGGGTCACCCCCTTTGATCGGACAAGAATTGAAGGAAAAAGGGTCCTTCTTTTGGACAAAGAC
>JACQOY010000197.1 GCA_016207765.1 Deltaproteobacteria bacterium
GAGCAGATTTATCCCGAGTTTCAGCAGAACCCCGATCTGGCCGAACAGCTTTATCCGGATGCGTCCAGGGACTTTCCCAGCCTCCAGAAATGGATCGGCGACAAGATGGCGGAAATCAGGGACAATTTATAACGCAACGGCAACGGGGGCAGGGAGCTGAAAAAATATGGGCGGTTTGTCGATTGAAAATAACAACGATCTTTTCGGCATCGGCGCGGAGGCGTTGCGGGGCGGAGTTTCGGCGGCCTCAAGCGGCCTTAAACTCCTCCAAAGCATGGACGGCAAAGAGATCAAAGCGCTCAACGATGCGGAGATTGTCAAGCTGATCGACCCGAACAGGAAAAAAGACTTTATTCCTGCCGAACTCAACAGGGAGCGCATCGCTGAAAACCTGCAAACGCTTAACCCTCTCATCAAAGAGGCCGCATCCACCCACCAAATCGACGAATCGCTGATAACCGCCGTCATCATTAACGAATCCGGAGGAAAAATTGAGGCCGTATCCGATACCGGAGCCTATGGGGTAATGCAGTTCACCCGTGATATTTATGCCCCAAACCCCAAAAAACAATTTTTTAAAACCTCTATAAACCCTTTTGTCCCGGAACAGGCAATTGACCGGGGTACTGCCTTTCTCACTTATTTAAGAGATCTGCCTTACATTAAAGGAGATCTGGAGAAAATTGCGGCCGGATACAATCAAGGGGAAGGCGCCGTAGCCGACGCCGTCGCATCGGCTGAAGCAAAAGGGGGTAACTGGAAAGATTATTTCTGGTCAACAACAAAATTCAACGACCCGGCACGCCGTAGCGAAGGTTTGAAATTTATTGCCAGTATTAAATCAATCCTTTCCCTCCAGGATACCCGTGTTTCGAGTGCTGTCCACTCCCTGCTTGCAAATGGGCCGGAAATAGCTCAAAACAATAACGTACCTTCGGCCAAGGAATGGAAACAACAGCATATGGATTTTAATGCCGAAGGGTCAATAGTCGAAATCGCTCCTTATGCGCAAAAAATTTAAAATCCTGTTTTGGGTATTGACGTTGTCTGAATTTTTCACCGCTTCTACGGTACAATCGCAAGACACCTCGTTTTATTTTTCCGACAAACCCCCTCTCACCGGCACTTTTGTGAAAGAAACATGTCAATCGGAAGAATATTTTTCGGAATTGGAAAAACAAATTCCCTCCGTAACCATCACCGGCAAAAGCTGTTTGGGCGAATCAACAACCGAAAAAGACAGCTATGTCCGTATCCAACTGGCAAACCAGAAAAATAAAACAAAAAAGATTTTTTACGGCACCTGCAATCGTTACCGTGCCGCTTGTTCTCTCGAGGTCCGGCAGGTGAGACTTGTTCAAAATGAAGCCCCATTCATTGTATTTGCCGAAGGGTTTGGAGGGGGGTCCAGCGGTGCTGAAACTTATCACGTGGCCATTTTTGATCCCGACGATCTTTCCAACAAGGGGGAGTTTGTTTTTTACACTTGGGGAGGTGGCAAGGATTTTTTCGGTACTGATGATTTTATCGATCCCGGTTTTCTCAAAGATATTGATGGGGACGGCAATAGGGAAATTATCGCCGAGGAGCGTGACTGCACTGGTAAATGGCATTGCAGTGAACAGACAAAAGGCTGGATCTACTCCTACCAAGACGGCCGCTACCGGAAGTGGAAACCGATCGAGGCCAAGACAGCCAAATGATCTCCCCCCTCCAAAACCTGCAGGCCCTCCAGACGATCCTGACCGTTGAACAACAACTGCTGGCCAATATTCTGCAAAATCTCGCTCCCGCAGGGGAGCAGATGCAACAGCCGGCCGGGCAGACTGGAACGGCTGACAACTTACCTCAAACGCCCCCTCTCCCCTGCCCCTCCCCCTCGCCTGTCCGCCAGTTGTTTGGTGGAAGGGGGGAGGGATTAAGGGAGAGGGTGATTCCAAAAGGGAGTGAAGGGGAAGTAAAAGAATCCGGCGAATCTTTGCTGACCAAAACGAACGACCAAGCCCCTTCGCTGAAAGAACAGATCGTCTCGCTGACGCAAGCGCTGGTCCAAAACGGCCACCTCCCCTCCTCCACCTTAACCCAGCCGATCCCCGTCATCATCCCCCAAATGCTCGCCTGCCTGGGAAAACTGCACCGGGAGGAAAAGAAGAAAAAACAAAAGAAGAAAAAAAATAGGGACAAAAAGGGGAACCAAGAGGATCAAGAGGATCAAAACGAATCCCCCCTCGATATGCTGATCCGGCAGGTGTTTAAAATGCACAGCCCTTCAAAATGAAGTTCAAATGTCCGGGGCCTTGACAAAAATCGGGGAGATCGTTTAGTATTACTTAGAGGTATTACTTATGTCTCGACTGACCCGAAAATTCCAAATCACCCTTCCCAAACCGGTTCGGGCGGCGTTGAATGTCCGCTCCGGTGAAGAGGTTGATTTTGTCATCTCTGCCGGAGGCCGCATCCAGGTCGTCCGGAAGGATAAAAGGGCCCCCTTCGACAAATTCGTAGGTCTCCTGAAATCGGTTAAAACAAAAGACAGTGATCGCATCGTTGCCGGCCTGCGGGGTCACAAATCGTGATCGTTGCCGTCGATACAAATATTCTTCTCGATATTCTCATCCCGAATCCCTCTTTTTTGGAATCGTCCAGAAGAACGCTCAACCAATACGTCGAAAAGGCCCCGTTGATCATCGGAGAGGTTGTCTATGCCGAATTGGCCGCCCAGTTTGACGACGAACTGTTGTTCAAAACGTTTCTGGTTTCCACAGGAATCAGACAGGTCCCTTCAGGTAACGGCGCCTTATGGACGGCCTCACGAAGCTGGAAACGATATAATGAGCATAAAAAACGGAAATTCCTTCAATCTCGCCGCGTTCTGGCCGATTTTCTTGTCGGGGCCCATGCCGCTGTTCATGCGGGAAACTTGATCACGCGAGACCAGGGTTTTTACAGGACCTATTTTCAAAATCTGAAAATCATCGATCCGGGCCGATAAATCCCCCCTCCCCCTCTTAATCAACCGAAAAATTGGGGAAACATCAATCCATCCCCAACCTCCCCAGCCTTCCGCTGGCGCGCGATTTGGCGTACATCCACTTGAAAAAAAATCCCGCAATAAAGAAATAAACAATATTGAGCAAAAAAGCCGTCAACATGTAGCTCGACGGCATCACCCCGTCCCGGATCATCGCCCGCATCCCCTCAAATACATACGTGCTGGGGAGTAGTTTTGAAATAACCTGCACCGATGGCGGAAGGATCGAGAGGGGATAAAAAATCGCGGAAAGCGGCTGGACCAGAAAGGGGATTCCCCAAATCAGCGCCTCCACGGCGTGTCCCCAGCGGATCAAAAGGCCGGAGGTAAAAACCCCCATCGCCCAGCCGAAAAAGAGAAGATTGGCCATCAGGGGAATGAGATAAAAACCGTTCATGCCGATGAGATTGAAATGATAAAGCCCAAACGCGATGACGGCAAGAATCGCCACGATCAACAGGATTTTTGCAGTTCCGTAAATGAACGTGGCGGTCAGCCACTCCCAGATTTTAAGCGGGGAAACCAGAAGGTTGACGATGTTTTGCGTCCAGATATCCTCGACAATGGAAATACTCACCCCCTGCTGGCTCCGGTAGAGGACATCCCAGAAAATCATCGCGTTGATGAGAAAAATAATGATCTTGGAAACTTCAGTCTGGGCCAGACTCTGGATGTAGAGGGTCAAAAAACCCCAGACCAACAGTTCCATCACCGGCCAGAAAATAACCTCAAGCGTGCGGGAGACGCTCCGCTTGTGGAGGTAGAGATAGCGCAGGATCATGGCGTTGATGCGCGAAACAGATTCGTTCATAAGATCAAATCCCCATTGCGGACAATCTTGATAAAGACCTCCTGCAGGCTCCCGCTCTTGAAAGTCCGTTTCACCTCTTCCGCCGAACCCTCGGCGATTTTTTTCCCCTGATGGATAAAAAGGATCCGGTCGCACAACTCTTCCACCTCCATCATGTTGTGCGAGGTGTAAACGATGCCGATCCCCTGCTCCTTCTGGATTTTCTTCAGAACACCGCGCATGGTATCGGCCATTTCTGGGTCGAGGCTGGCGGAAGGTTCGTCCAATAAAAGAAGCTCCGGATCGTTCAGGAGACACTTGCAGAGATTGAGCCTTGTTTTTTCCCCCGCCGACAAGGCCCCGGTCACACGGTTTTTCAGGTGTGAAATTTCAAAGAGGTCAAGGAGCGATTTGATTTTTTTGGCCGCAT
This sequence comes from Deltaproteobacteria bacterium, assembly GCA_016207765.1. Classification (GTDB taxonomy): domain Bacteria; phylum UBA10199; class UBA10199; order UBA10199; family SBBF01; genus JACQOY01. The sequence goes on from JACQOY010000197.1 coordinate 4,252, forward strand.
TTTTTACCAGATAAAGCCGCGAAAAGACATTCAATACCTCATAGACCTTAAGATTCGTCGGCAGATTCACATAGGCGGATGAAAAATTGAGCCGTTTGGCAATTCGGTGGCGATCCTTTAAGGGAGAGAGGCCGAAGACCGAAACCTCTCCCGTGCTGGGGGTCAACAGCCCGAGCAGAATATGAATGGCGGTTGTCTTCCCCGCACCGTTGGGGCCCAAAAGCCCGAGAATTTCCCCTCTCTTCAAATGAAAGGAAAGATTATCGAGAGCCAAGGTATCGGGGTACCGTTTGCAAAGACCTTCGACAGCGACAAGTACCTGATCCATCTTCCCCTTTTATCCGATTTTAAGGCGATTTTCACTCTTTTCTTTCAAAGAACCCTCTGCTAGAAAGGTAGCAATTCAGTCTCGGGTGGATGCCTTGAGGTTTTGTCGGCTGTTTGAGCGCACCGCAGTGAACATCGCCAATCGGAACATTCTTGAGCCCAACAATCAAATAGAGTGGCGATTAAATAGACCGCGAGTTCCGACAAAACCGAAAGCAGACACCGGGACTGAATTGTCACCCAAAGGAGAATGATGCCTTTCGACATTCACAAACTTATCGAATCGCGCGAAGGCGAAAATTATGCCCTTCATTCGAACTACATCAACCCGCAGTTCGCCAAAGTCTTAAAGACCATCGGCTTCGACAAAGTTTACACGAAAGCGAAAGGGCCGTATCTTTACGACAAAGACGGCAATGAGTATCTCGATTTTCTCTCCGGCTATGGCGTTTTCGCCATCGGTCGAAACCACCCGAAAATCAAATTGGCGCTGACAGAATTTATCGACAAAGACCGCGCCAACCTGGTGCAGATGGAGGCCCCGCTCCTTTCGGGCCTTTTGGCCGAGGCGCTGATCAAACGGGTGAATCAGGACGGGATCGATACCGTTTTTTTCACCAACTCCGGCACCGAATCCAACGAGTGCGCCATCAAATTCGCCCGCGGCGCCACCGGGCGCAAACGGATTCTTTATCTCCATCACGCCTTTCACGGCCTTTCAACGGGAAGCCTTGCCCTAAACGGCAACACCGAATTCCGTGAAGGGTTCGGCGATCTTCTCCCCGGATGCGAGATGATCCGGCAAAACGATCTGAATCAACTGGAGGATGAACTGAAAAAGAAAGATGTCGCCGCCTTTATTTATGAACCGATTCAGGGAAAGGGGGTTTACATTCCCCACGACGATACCCTTCCTCAAGCGCAAAAACTCTGCCAAAAGTACGGGACTCTCGCCATCGCCGATGAAATCCAGACGGGGCTGGGCCGCACCGGAAAATGGTTCGGGTTCGAACACTGGAATTTAAACCCCGACATCATCACCGTTTCCAAGTCGCTTTCGGGCGGGATGGTACCGGTAGGAGCAACACTGACGCGACGAAGTATCTACAACAAGGTCTTTTCACGGATGGACCGGTGCGTGGTTCACTCCTCCACCTTTGGGCAGAACGATCTCGCCATGGTCTGCGGCCTTGCGACCCTTTCAATTATTGAAGAGGAAGGGTTGGTTGAAAAGGCCCGAATGCGGGGGGAAGAAATCGTCGAGGGGCTCAAAAAACTCGATGCAAAACACGAATGGATCAAGGAGATCCGCGGCAGGGGATTGATGATCGGCATCGAATTCGGAAAGCCCACCTCCCTCAAGAAAAAAATCCAGTGGAATATGGTTCATCAGATCAACTCCGGCCTGTTTGGCGAGTTGATTGTGATGCCGCTTTTGGCCAAGCACCGGATATTGACACAAGTCTCCGGCCACGAACAGGATGTGGTGAAAATTCTTCCTCCTTTGGTGATTGAACCGGATCATGTCGGCCGCTTTGTCACCGCTCTCGACTCGGTGCTTGAAGAATGCGGCCAAATCACCGGCCCTATGTGGGAGATGGGCAAAAATCTCGTCAAGCACGCCTTGGCCGACAGAAAAGCCGCTACGGCTTAAAACCACCTCATCAATTGCCGGTTTTGAAATGATTTCTACCAGTCAATCCTTTGCCTGGATGTATTCGGAATCAATGTGCCGATAAACTTAAACAGGCTCGAGTGCCGATTTTCCTGAAATTCCCTTTTGGCCACCCGCGCCGTCACCTTCCCCTCGTCGGTTCCCTGGATGAATTCCACTTTCTCGAGGTCCACATAATTAAGGTCGATGGTAAACAGCCCCCGGCTTCCAAAACTTCCGAAAATTTCAACCTTGTCGAAATTCTCGACAATCAGGTTGGCCGAATTCCGGGCCTTTCGGATGCTGAAAGAAAAACCGGGATAAAAAACCAGCTCTTTGGCCGCCTGGCACATCCCCTGATCCCAGGCGTCAAAACCGGCCCCCTTGTTGATGGGAAAGCGAACCTCCGAATCGGCAAAAGAGACAAACCAGGCGGTCTTTCCCGCGCGATCTTTGGTCAAGGTCACCGAGGTTATTTTTTTGGGAAAATCGGGGGCCGTAAAAACCTTTGCGGCAAGCAAAACATCCGTTATGCCGGGCGGTTTGACGGTCAACGGAAGCCTTTGGGAAGGGATTTTCTTTTGCAGTAAAAACAGGAGCTGAAAAAACTGCTCCAATTTGGTTTTTTGAGGGACCGTGTCGAAGATATTCCGAAGGCTTTGACGGGAATCGTCCGAATCCTCCCAAATTGGCAAGTCAAGAAGCTTCTGCAAAGAATCAAGCGCGGCGGAAATTTTCGGGAGATCGGCCTTCAAAACCGGCGGTGGAGGCGAATCGGCGCCGGGACACCGGTCGTCCGCCAAAAGAACCGACGGGAAAACAACAAAACAGATGAAGAGGAGAAGGGCCTGCATCGTGACGCATTTCTCTCCCATTTTAGGAACGACAAATCAAGGAGAAGTCTTGCTGGAGAAGTCTTGCTTGTCTTGCGGCAGCGCTCCTGATAATACCGTTGGTGCTGAAAATTTTTCATCGTGAAAAAAAATAAAATTATCCTTCTTTTTCTGCTGGCCCTTCTCACCCGATTGACCCCGCTTGGCGCGGGCGAGCCAAAAAAAGAAACCGTCCCGACGGAAACCAAAAAGGGAAATCCTCTTTTTCGCTATTTCAAAGACCGCGAGATCGATGTCTTCCCTGTCCCCGTCTGGGAATCGAGGCCGGATGAAGGCAACACCTACGGCCTGATGCCGGTGGTCCTTATGTCCGACCATGACAAGCAGATCAAGGCAATCTTTGCCGCCATCGGCCAGTACAACACCATAACCGGAGTCAGCGGCGCCGCCCTCTCCTACTACTACCCCAAAC
>JACQOY010000204.1 GCA_016207765.1 Deltaproteobacteria bacterium
CTCCTCCCCTTTGTACCCTAAAGGGCTACTTCGTTGAGGGGAGGCCGGGTGGGGTAGAGAATTGTGGGGCAAGATAACGACAAACGAGGGGAAGCGTCAAGCCGCTTTTACCCTTTTGCGGCGTCTTTTGCCTTCCACTCATCCAGGGTAAGCGCGCCGGGGAGGGGCGGCTTTTTTTGTGTGATGACGGGATGGGTCTTGCACTCATCCGCGTTGACTTGAGTCCACGACTTGTACCGCTCCGGCACCTGCACATCGGCATAGATGGCCTCGACGGGACAAACCGGAACACAGGCATTGCAGTCGATGCAGGTATCCGGATTGATAAAAAGCATATCCGGCCCCTCGTGAAAGGCCTCGACGGGACAAACCTCCACACAGTCGGTATATTTGCACTTGGTGCAATGTTCGGTGACGACAAAGGTCATAGGGGGGGAATATATCACATTTGTTTTTTTTGTCCCCTTGATTTTTTCTGTAATCCCCGTTACTTTGAAAACTTATCGGTATTCCTTGGGTCCTGAATACTAACATTTAAAGGAGACACAATGATAAAATGGTTTTTAACTGTTGGGCATAAGAGTCTTTTTGCGGCTCTTTTGGCCCTCTCTTTGATCGCTGTCCAATGCAGTAGCAGTGACAGCAGTGATGATGGTGAAGGTGGCGGAGCAACAGCCGAGGATGAGGATACCGCGGCGGCGGCCGGAACTTCATCCGCTCTTGGCTCGTTGACCAGCGGAATGGGCGGCGGGATTGCGGAGTCCGAATCGGTGGCGACGGCCATCAAGGCAATGGCCGCCGGAAAAATCAAGGCGGAAGAAATTGCCTTTGATGAAACCATCGCAGTCCCGTGCACCGACGGAGGGTCGATATCATCAGCCGCTTCGGGCACTATCGATATCGGCGATTCATCCGTCACACTGGATGTAACCAGCACGGCCACCTTTGACGCCTGCACCGAGAACGGGAGTGTGGCGCTTGAAGACGGATCGACCTGCGACTTCTCCTTTATCATGGATGGTGAGATTGCCTGCGACATGACGGGAACCGCCTCATCGGAGAGCGATTTCGAAATGGAGATGGAATGTTCAACCGCCTCCGAATGCGACGGAATCACAATGACCGTTGATGGGGAAGAACACACGGTTGGCATGTCGGTGACCGGCAGTATGAGCGGTACCGACACGGTACCGACCCTCACGGGGACTATCTGTGTTGACGGGGAATCATTCGATATGGATGATCTGGAAGACGCAACAATTGCTGACGATGCGTTGACCTGTTCCTAGAGCTAATCGACAAGGATGTAAAAACTTAAACAAAAAACCCCCCGTCATGAAATATGGCGGGGGGTTTTTTATTGGGCTAATAAATTTTCTGCACCGAAATACCGGGATAGTACTTTGAGAGGATACCTCGATAGCCCCGTTTCTTCTGGGCCATTTGCTTGGCGCCGTATTGGCACATCCCCACGCCATGGCCGAATCCGCGCCCCGCAATATCCACCGTGGGACTGTGATGGGTTAAGGTAAAAAGGGTGCTCTTGACCTGCATCGAACCGAAGGCATAGCGAAACCGGTCGCCGGAAATCGTGGTCCGCCGTCCGCGGCTGTCGATAAGCGCCACCTTTGATACGTAACCGGCGCCGTCGCGATCGGCCACCTCAACCGTTTGGAGGTCTTTCACCCTGATCCCTTTTCTTTTGAGCTTCTTTTCAATTTCCGTTACATGCGTGCGGACCATCCAGTTTCTAAAAGGGGAAACCTTGCAATAGCTGTCGGTCAAGCAACGGGTGAGCGGCGAACTGGCCGAAAGCCCCGCCATCAGGGCGGAGCGGAGTTGCCCCCCGCAGGTGGAGCTGTAAAAAGCCTCCACCACTTTTCCATCTTTCATCAACACCTGTCCGCGGGTTGATTCGACGATTTCCTGCAAATAAGGATTTTTCGATGTGCCATGGCGGAAAACCTGATCGGCCTGAGTTGCCACCAGATCAAACTTTCGCCCCTCTTTCCGGTTTTCCTGCATTCGGTAGAGGGCATAAGAACGGGCCGCCACCGCCTGGGCCTTGAGAGCTTCCTTCGGCCATCGAGAACTCATCTCACTGCCGATAACCCCCGCCAGATAGGTTTCCATGGGGAGTTTCAAAATTCCGCCGCGCCTTCGGCGGGAGACAAAAACACGCACCATCGGCTCTTCCTGAAGGGCAGGACCTTCCGGACTCGATTGGAGAGTGACTTCTTTTGAGGTTGTGGCGCAAGCTGTTGCAATGATGAAAAGAAAAAAGAAAACACCACGGAACAACACCTGAAGCTTCATAGGAACCACTCGATCTTCTTTTCCACCCAAAAGAAATTATAGCCTGTCTTGCGGGGGGGACGCAAAAGGATTCGGAGAAAAACAAAACAAATTGATGATTGACCGATTGGAGGCGCCAAAGTTTTGGCGAAGGTGAAGCAGGGGCAACCTTACATAATCCACATACAGTCGCCGTAGCTGAACAACCGGTATTTTTCCCGGATCGCCTCTTCGTAAGCCCGTAAAACGACTTCTCTTCCGGCAAAAGCGGAGACCAGAACCAGAAGGGTCGATCGGGGTTGATGGAAGTTGGTCAATAAACGATCCACTACTTTGAAATGATGGGGGGGGAAGATAAAGCTTGAAGTAAACC
>JACQOY010000019.1 GCA_016207765.1 Deltaproteobacteria bacterium
ATATTACTGTGGACTATATCCAATAAGGCACGGAAATTGCTATAATTTTTAAATATCGAGGGAAGGGGTGTACTTGGCGACGTATCCGATAAAAACACTTATCCAAAACGCGGGAATTCAGAAGGATCCTCTGGCTGAGGCCGAGCTGGAGGATTTCCTGACCGAATTCGATGCCGACGGCGACGGCAAGCTGACCGATGAAGAGTGGCAATCGGCCGTCTTCTCCGATATGGGCGAACGCCTCTTCGGGAACGAATCGGCCAATGCCGAATTACGCCACAATGTTTTTCGAAACATATCCCAGCGCTTTGCCGCAGACGCATTATCGGCCGGTTTTGCTACCGCCGCAAAAAACGGCGCCTCCGCGCCGGTCGTTCGTTATGCCTCCGACGAACTCAATCCCTTTCTCAATCAGCTGACCGACGCCGAAATCGGCGACATCCTGGCCGATCCGCAGGCCTTTCGTCAGTATGTGATCGCCCAAGGGTTGCAATCCGCCTTCTTCGAAATCAATGACAATCTGGTTTACGACGAAGGAATGTCGGTTGATGAATTCTACGAAATCCTCGGGAGCGTCTTCGACGAAGCAGGAAATCTCCGGACCGAAGAGGCCAATGAATATCCCGAAACTCCCTTCAATACAGTCGATGACGCCTACGCCCACCTCCAACAATACGAAAACAACCTTTTTCAAAAGGGGCTCGATCATCTCGACAACCTGTTGCAAGACCGACCGACCGGGGTTTCCGATCTCAATGCCCGTCTTTTTTCCGCTTATGTCAGGGGATTGGCAACCGGCAAAGATCAGGCGTACAAAAACGTCGAAGCCATTCTCACCGCATGGGGGAACACCGAGGGGGGAAATGTCGATTTATACAATGTGGCCGTCTTGACCGGGGCCTACAGCAGAATCATCGGCTCGCTCGATTATTCCCAACGGCAGGCGATCAAAAAAACTTATGCAAAATACGGGGTCGGCGCCGTCGAGACCGACTGGCTGATGGCCGGAGAGCTGGATAAGGCCACGCAGGCGGTTGTTCATTCCCTTCTTCAAGTCAAGCCCGACATGATGGATCAACTGGCCGTTCTGGAGGGGAGCGATTTTTTTCAGAAAAACATCCGTTCATTCTTTGCCCATGCCCGCGGTCTGATCGAATCTGCCTTGACGGAGAGCATCGACACGACTGATCCCGCCTCTATCTATGATCGGGTTGCCCACTACCAGACCGGAGAGGGAAAAAAGATTATTTATGGCGAACTCGGTCTCTCGGAAAAATTGGTTGATCTCGCCGATAACGGTGAATCCCAACCGCGTGGATTAAGCGATCGGACTTGGAAACTGGCGCAGGCGGTGGCTGACAGCCGGCGAAATTATACTTATCGCGAATATGCCTGGACGGCGGCCCGTTTTGCCGGGTTGATCGGCTTAAGCATCGCCAGCGGTGGGATCGCGGGGGCGGCCTTCGGCACAGAGGCAATTGCGGCGGGGGCGCTGACGGGGGCGGTTGTCGGAGGAGCGGGGGCCGGGGCCCTCGATATCTACGACGCCACCCGGAATCTTAATCAGGCCCAGGCGGCCTACTACTCGGATGTCGAACTGACAGGAGCTGGATCGCGGGCCTATGTGGAAACGCTGGAAGAAGCCAAGACCTACGCTGTCGCCAATGCCTTCACTTCAACTGCCGCCGGTGTTGCCTTGGCGCCGTTTGGTGGAGCCCAGGGGGCCTCGATTCTCTACCGGGTTGGGCAACAGGCGCTTGTCGGATCGCTCCAGGGAACAACAACCGCCTTGACGGATGGCCGGGTCATGGATTCCGGGCACGCCAAAAAAAGGCTTATCCAGGAAGGGGAGGAAGATCAGGCCCAAAACTATACCCCCGTCTACGGCGTGGTGATGGCGGCCACCATCGGTGCGGTGATGGGGGGCGGTTTCGAACTGGGGGGGGTCGGGGTCGGAAAATTTGCCAAATGGCTTGTGCCGGGAAAGGGGCTCGACCTGACCATCGATTTCAACGCCGAAGGAAGCCCCGCGGTGGTTTATGTCCGTTCCCCGGATGGAGAATCGGTTCCGGTCAAGGTTATAGGCGTCGAAGGAAAAAAGGTAACCGTCGAAATGCCCGATGGAAGCCGGGTGTCACTGCATACCTCCGAAGAAAATATTCGCGTATTGACATTGCGGCAGACTGAAGAGTGGACCGGGGATGAAGATACGTTGATCGCCGACAAGCCACCCGAAGTCATGGCCGACCGCAGATCCCGTGTGGCCTTGGTGGAAGCGGAGGTAACACAGGCCGGTCCGCGAGACCGGCGTTCGGCGCCAAAGTTTGCCGATCATTTCACCGCGCCGGTCGTTCACGAAACCCCGCCCGCCTTGCAGGCGCGGCTTGCGGACTTGCGGATAGGGGAAAGCCTCTCTCACCAAAACGCCGAATTCACTAGAACGTCTGAGGGGTATGAAATCAAGACTCTCAACAACAAGCCACTGTATGTGAGAACCAAAAATGGAAAAGTCTATGAGTTTTTTTCCGATGGGAGCAACGTGGCCGTTCATACGCCGAATGGCGGGATGGTCATGACGGGGGAAAATTCCATTTTAGTGCAAGACGGCGACACTATCTTTTTTTCCGATCCCCGTCAGTATCAAGAACGCGGATCCGAACCGATCGCCATGACCTTCCGCCCGCCTAAGGTTGACAAACCCGCCGCTGTTCCACCACAGGTCCGGGCCGATGCGATTCCAAGACGACAATCGCCGCACATCCCCCCGAAAAGCAAGCAGGCCGGTCTGTTTAGGGTGGGGCAAGAGGATGTCCTTGTCCGCGACGAGGCGGGAAAGTTTGTTTTTGGATATTGGAAGATCACGAAAATAAAAGGGGATCAAATTACTCTCACGGACAAGAATGTGACCCCGGCCCGTACGATTACTGTTTCTGCCGCAACCCTTGAATCGTGGCAGAGGGTTACCACCATGACAATCGAGAGCGGCGAGCTGTGGATTGCGGGGGACAAGACCAAGTACGCCGGCAAGCTTGAATTTTTCATGGATACGGGCGGAACAAACAAGGTGCGCGTTATTGACGAGCGAACCGGCCGTGAAAAAATTGTCCCTCTCGATTCGGTTGTCGGTTATCGACCCCGCGGGGAGGATTTAACGGCTCAATTCAGCCGGGTGGCCGATCCCCAGTTTCCCGACAAATCGGTCAATAAGTCGGGCCTTGGGGGGGAAGGTCAGTGGGTGCTGGTTGATTTTTCCGATCCAAAACTGGTGACATTTCTCCAAAGGCAGATGGATCCGATCTACGCCGATCTGCAGAGCGGCCGCATAACACCGGAAGAGGCGGCCACGAGGGCGCGCGAAGTCATTTCCCGCGAGGTTCGTTTTGATGAGTTCGGCGACACCCCCGATAACTTGGTAAATCTCGCCGAATTTCTCGATCAGGGTGTTTGCAATGAAATGGCCATGCTGTTGCAGGTTTCGCTTCAGTATCTGGGGATCGGCTCCCGCATGCGAAAGGGAAATTTCGGGGAGGGGGGACGGCACGCGTGGGTCGAGCTGGATCGTCCCGGGGCAAAACCGTTGATTTTGGATCCCGCCAAACAATGGACCGTCGATCCGACCAAGCCCGACATGGAGGAACTTTATTCTCTTTATCATGTCGATCGCAAAACGCCGTTCGATCAACCCCCGATGAAAACGGTAGCTATCTTTGATACCGGCAGTGGAGAGAATTCCCCGTCTCTTTCACCCGCAAAGCCGGAAGTGACGGAGGCCGGTGTGGCGCCTGAAGCCAGGCAGGCGGTGCCGGCTCCCGCCGTTAAACCGATCCCTTTTCCTGAAGGAAGTTCTTTTACCGTTTATGACCGCGGCAATCAACATCAGGTGAAAATCCGCGATGGGAAATTATGGCTCGTCAACCCGGATGGGGCGGAAATGGGGCCGCTGGGGGCAGGGCGGTGGACCCTCCGCGATTCCCAAGGCTATCCCGTCGGCGAGTTCGATAACGGAAATCTGGTTGCATTCGACGAGACGACGCAAAGTCAGATGCGGGCGGTTCAGGAAACACTTTCGGTGATTCGTCACACCTACGATCTGTCGGTTGAACACAACGTGAAGGATATGACCGATCTAGAGGGAGCTTTGGAGGCGCTGGATGCAAATTATCGCGGCGTTATCTCCCAAAGCAGGGGCCTTCAGTCGGAAGTCGATGCCCTGCGCGCGGATATCGAAGGGGTGGAAGTCACCGAGCCGTATGTCTATGAAGGCGTTGAGCGGACCTTGCCGCTCATTAAGGGAGACGAGCAGACCGTTTCTTCTTTTCCCCCTGAAAGGCCACCGCCGAAAGGGGGGGGCAAGGGTCCGTCCCCAAAAGGTCCGGCGGAGGGAAAGGTTGAAAGGACGGAGCCATTGATACCGGCAGGTCCGATAGATCCGGTCCAAGCGGCTCAAGAAAGGTTAAATGCGATTGACAGAATGTTCAGAAATAATCTGGAATTTAATGGGGCGAGCAAAGCTGAGCATCGGGAGGTATTAAAACGGCAATTGAAGGAATTTCATGACGGGTTATCCCCCGATTTGAAAGAACAATTTAAAGGGCAAATTATTAAACTGGAAGGGGAGATCGAGGAGAGCGCCGGGCTTTCGGAGGATTTTATGGAGGGTCCGAGGTCAGACGGTTTCGAATCGGCAGATGACATCGATCTTCCTGAACCAGAAAAAGAATTGGTTGACGACATCGATCTTCCCGAACCCAAAATGGATCAGCAAGCACTTCCGGTCTCGGTGGGGCCTCGGCCCGAAGACGAATACGCCGACACCGACGACATCATCGCCACTGTTGCCCGCAGAGATCGGATGTCCGATGAAGGCTTGGCGGCCAATCTTCGTGCGATCGGCACCCTACCGGAAGAACCGGCTGTCCGTCCAGCGGCCGCCATGGTGGAATCAGCGGCGGAATTGGCCGCTCGTTCTTCCCCCGAGGCGTTCGAAGCGCGCATTGTCGAACCGGCGCGACTTGCAGAAGCCGGAAGGCTTGAGGCCGAGGCAAGGACAAGACCAATCCGCCCCGTTCCGACGCAATCCGCATTGGTTGAAAATTATGCCGTTGTGGACTATCAAACCGCTACTCGGGAGTTTCATGGCAAAACGTACGAGGTCCATCAATTTCAGATACCCGATAAGGCCGATCAGGTCCAATTTTTGACCGATCAAGTGCAGGGTTTAACCCCGGAACAGGCCGGGTTTTTCTTGGAAGAGGTGAGGAATAAAGGGGGCAACTTTGTGATTTCGGGGAGTCGTTTTGGTCAGCGGGCGCGATTTGATAAGACTGGAGTGATGCTAAGTGATCTTGATGTTGGCTTTAGTGGGTTAAACGGCAGAAGTCAGGTGGCCAATATTGTCAAAAAATTCAACAGGCGATTTTCGGGGAACGGTCCGGACATTATTGAACACAATTTTATCTATCCCGGCTACACGTCGAAGAGCCAGGATTCACCTCTGATCGAATCGCCCGAAGAGTTTTTCATGAGAACAGGTATCCGCTCCGATGGACCTTATCAAGGATTGGAATTCCAACCTTACGGCTATCTCTCCATGGATGCCAAAGGTAACGTGGAACTTCTTGTTGTTCCGCCTTCAGAGCCGGCTGTTGAAGAAGGAAGGGCTTTGGCGGCGGGGGGAGAGTAATATATTATATGAAAGCACTTATTGAGGGTAAACCGATACAACCAAGCCAACTTTTTTTGGATGATTTTGGTTGGGACCACCACGACGTTCATGGTGACAAGGCGCTTGACCTTGCACTTGATGAAAACGATCTGGAGGCGATAAGCCGGCATATCTTTAAATTTTTCGAGGAATGTATTGCAGACGATCCCCGGTTTTTTGACGAGGCCCATATGAAAGATGTTCCGGTGCCGAAGTCGGGCCGGCTTTTTGTCGAACAACCTCAGCTCTTAAACGATTACTTCACGGAGTCTTTTTGGAGGCATGAAATGGCGGTTGCCCTTGTCGATCGGGCGGCGAAGCAGTCCCCGGAGGGGGCGGGAAAGGTCCAACAAGGCCCGGCAAACGACAACCAGCGGTTTTTGATTCAGGATTTTAGAGAGTTGAAAATGGATAAAAATCGCGCCACACTCCGGCTTGGTGGAAAATTTCTATAATAATTTCAGTAAGTTAA
>JACQOY010000022.1 GCA_016207765.1 Deltaproteobacteria bacterium
ATCAACATCATCGACACCCCGGGGCATGCCGATTTCGGCGGCGAAGTGGAGCGGGGATTAAAAATGGTGGATGGGGCGATTCTTCTGGTGGATGCCTCCGAAGGGCCTCTGCCGCAAACGCGATTTGTGTTGAAAAAGGCCTTGGAGGCGAGGCTCAAAATTATCGTTGTGGTCAACAAAATAGACCGTAAAGATGCCCGGCCAAAGCAGGTACTGGATGAAATTTACAATCTTTTCATCGATCTTGATGCCGACGACCAGCAAATCGATTTTCCCGTTCTCTATGCCATCGGCCGTGAAGGGATTGCCCAGGATACACTGGAAGAAAAGGGGGCTGATTTGTCCCCCTTGTTTAAGACTATTGTGAGTGAGGTGCCTCCGCCTTCCTTTCATCCCGCTGAACCGTTTCAGATGCTGGTGACCAACCTTTCCTATTCCGATTATGTTGGGCGACTCGCCATCGGGCGGATCATGAACGGCCGGGCGCAAAAGAACGATGCCCTTGTCTGTATCGGCCATGACGGGATTCCGCGTCCGTTGCGTGTTTCAAGTCTTCAGGTTTTTAACGGCATTCAGATCAGTCCGGTCGAGTTGGTGGAGCCGGGGGATATCGTCATCCTGTCGGGAATCGAAAATGTGGAGATCGGAGATACCATCTGCACGGGCGAGGCCCCCAAGGCGCTCAAACGGATCACCGTCGATGAACCGACCGTTTCGATGAATTTCATGACGAATACCTCTCCCTTTTCCGGCCGAGAGGGAAAGCTGGTTCAGTCACGCCGGATTCTGGAACGTCTTCAGAAGGAAACTCTCCACAACGTCGCGCTGAGAGTGGAAGAGGGGGGCGATGCCAACAATTTTGTCGTCAAGGGTCGCGGCGAATTCCAGATGGCCATTCTCATTGAAACGATGCGTCGCGAAGGGTTTGAGGTGGCGGTAGGGCGGCCGAAGGTCATCATGAAGGAGGAGAACGGCGTCCAGATGGAACCGATCGAGCATCTCTTTGTCGATATTCAGGAGGATTTTACCGGTATTGTCACTGAAAAACTTTCAATGCGTCTTGGCCGGATGATCAACATGGTGAATCATGGAACGGGGCGGGTTCGTCTGGAATTTTCGATTCCGGCGCGCGGCCTGATCGGCTACCGGAACGAATTTTTGACCGATACCAAGGGGACCGGTCTGATGAATTCTTATCTGCAGGGTTACGAGCCCTTTCGCGGCGAAATCAAAAGCCGCGTTTCGGGATCGCTCGTGTCGGACCGGCAGGGAGAAACCGTGGAATATGGCCTGTTTCATCTCGAGCCGCGGGGAATTTTGTTTGTCGACTCGGGAATGCCCGTGTACGAGGGGATGATTGTCGGCGAGCACAACCGCGACAACGATCTGAACGTGAATCCCTGCAGGGCCAAAAAACTGACCAATATGCGCGCCGCGGGAAAAGATGAAAGCACCGCCCTGGCCCCCATTCTTCCCATGACGCTCGAGCGGGCCATTGAATTCATCCGCGACGACGAGCAGGTTGAGGTCACCCCCAAGAGCATCCGCCTGAGAAAGAATATCCTTTCAGCCTCATTGAGAAAGTAACCCTTTTTTACCGTGCCCTTTGCCTCCCTTTTCCTTCTTCCCGTTCACTTTTTCCTCTTTTCCTTTTTGAGAATCTGTTTTCAGTTTCTTGTTCGATATCTCTCTCTTCGTTATCCCCGTTTTCTTTTCAATTTTCGATTCCCTGGTTTCGAGTTTTTCCCCCTTTTTGCCCCCCATTGCGTCCCGGTTGATCGCCGTAAAACTGCGCCCGGAAGATCTCATTTCAATGACCTTTTCGGGAGACAGCCGGTGATACGAGGAAAGGAAGCGGAGGTTCACCAGGTTGACCACATCGTTGTCCCTTAAAACGATCCGGTTCCATTTTTTGGGCGCCTTCTTCCAGTAATAACCGTAGGCATATCCGTAAGGAGGCCCCGTAACCCGATACGCCACGGGGGTGTAGAGAATGACAGGGCTCAAGTTGTAATATCGAACCACCTCGATCCACGGCATTCCCCCCAGACGCAACATGGAGACCGAGTAGGGAAGCACGTTCGCCCGTTGCGAGATGAAGAGGACGACGGGGATTTCCTCCACGGGAATTCCATAGTGTTCAATCAGAACCACTTCGGAACGAGGGACCCCGAAATAGCGTGCGGTGGAGACATAGAAATTGTCTCGGGCGTTGTCTCCGGCAAAGAACCCGAAACTGAAGGCCTGAGCCGAATGTATGTTAAGCCCCAAGCCCAACACGACCAACAGAAGGATTCGTTTAAGCATAAAACCCCCTTTCATTTTTTGCCTGATGCAAGGGCTCACTCATTTTTGTTCCGGCGCCTGGAGCAGGCATGTATCTACATCCTGTTCGCACTGTTCGCCGCATTTTTCCATCACGTTGCCTTTCTCGCTGGCGGCGCAATTCCCCCGGCATTGATGATAGGTTTCCTTGCAGAGCATGGAGTTGGTACTGTCCGAAGACATGGCCCGGGCCGGTTGCATTTCATGGGCGCAACCTGTCGGAACCAATCCCACCGCCATCAAAAACATCCACATCGGCCACTGCTTTTTTATGCCTGTGATGATCTTCATGATTATCCTCCCCTTTCGCGGTTTGCCCTGCCCGCTCAAGAAACTCTTGAGCAAGGTCGGGACAATCGTTTTGGAATCTCACTTTTTATCGGGTTCCCTCACCTTCAATACCTCGATGCTGTAGAGACTTTTCTCCGGAGCCGGGGCTCTCAGGCTGATCTCGATCCACTGGGGGCCTCTTTTCCGGATTTCGAAACTCCGGGTGATGATCTCTTCCGCGCTCCCCGAAACATAAGAGGTCAATGTTTCTTTCTTGGGGCCGTAAACAGTCACGTTAAAGGGGGCCTTGATGGAATCTTTGGCCCGCACCGCCACGGTGTACCATTCTTGCTCGTTCGCGTTGAACACATAACTATCCATAAAGTCGCCCCCCCCAATGGAGTTCTCTCCGTAATGGGTATTTACGGCCACAGGAAAGGCCCCCGATTTTAGCGGACCGGTATCCTGATCGGTGCCCAGATCCCCGTAAACAAAGGGGCTGATGGCGACCTTGAAGATCATTTGATCCCGATGGATCGATCCCTTGTCGCTTCCGACAGCCACGTAATACCGTGTCTGTTGGGGATTTCGATTCCTGAAAGAGACGTTTTGCGTCGTGTTGGTTCTTCCCTCTATTTCGACCGACTGAAGCACTTTCTGTTTTTCATCCAGAAGCTTGAGCCCCGCAAACGGCTCTGTGGTGACTGTTCGTCGCCCGTCGTTGAACGAAATCCCTTTCTGCAGTGTCTGCACTTCAAGCATCAAAAGGGCATCCGGCGGGGCTGTGATAGAAAAGTAGTCGAAGTCCCCCTTCTTTTGATGGTGCGCGAGCTTGAAGTCACGGCTGAGTTCCATGGGAACCGCCGCACCATAGCTTGCTCCCCCCTTTATTTTTTTGGCGATCGGTTTGTCTTCGTGCCCCCCCACGGCGCCGGGGATCAGCGCGAGACCCATTATCAGGAAAAAAAACATTCCTGTCTGAAATAATTTTATCTTCATAGGTTGCCTCCTTTTAAAAAAGACCAAGGGTCTTCCTCAGGTTGAAACAAACTGGAAAATGAACGTGGATTGAATTGGCGTCGTATGATATGCCGCGTGGAGTGGACTCTTAAGAAAGAACTATTTTACCTCATCCGAAGGCTAACACCCTCATTGATGGGTGACAACCCCTGGGGGGCGAAATTGTATACGCTTGAATACATGGTTTTGGGGGGTTAAAAAAAAGGAATCATCAAATGTCCGTTGATCAAGCATGGGGTCTCCATCATCTGGCCCTTAAGGTTATGGATCTTAGGGGGTGCGAACACTTTTATACCCGCGTTCTGGGCCTCACCGTTGTTGATCGTCATTATGATGATTCCGGTGATTTGCGTTCGGTTTGGCTTAAGGCATCGCCTGGTGAAATACTCCTGATGCTGGAGCGGTCCGCGGGAGAGGGGTTTCACCATGGCGACGCGGAAAAGGGATGGCATCTGGCAGCCTTCACCATTGGGGTTGACGAGCGTGCCTCATGGAAAAAACGGCTCAAGGAACATGGAATCGAAGTCGAAAGTGAAAGCCCATTTAGCCTTTATTTCCGCGACCCGGAAGGAAACCGCCTCGCCCTTTCCCATTATCCCGATAAGGAAGCGTTATCTTGACAAAACGGGGGAAGGCGACTAGGATAGGAACACTTTTCGATCTTTTATAATGCAGTACTGCACTGTTGAAGAAATACCTTTCAATGAAATGGGCCCCGATGGAGCCTCTTTCCTCTTGATTTAATACATAACCAATTGATTTTAGCCGTCATTTTTAAGGACGACTTTCGGTCTTTTAAAAACTTGACTTCGAGTTTTTTTTGGCTATGATGCGACACCCTTTTTGCTAAAAAGTCGGAAAAGGAATGAAGCCGAGCGACTGGCTTTGCCAGCGCGAGGCGTGGGGTTTGGGGCCATGTGAGGCCCGAAATCCAGGACGCGAGTAGCGACAACCGGGCCGAACGGGCCCCAAGTCTAATCGTTCTTTGAAAATTAAATAGCAGGTTGATGAAGGAACGATTGAGCGGGTTCGAAAGAACCGAAACTATTTAAGTAACCTCCTGTGAGATGGCGGCAACGCCTATCTCACAGGATGAGTCACAAACTTTCTTTGGAGAGTTTGATTTTGGCTCAGAACGAACGCTGGCGGCGTGCCTAACACATGCAAGTCGCACGAGAATGGGGTAGCAATACTCCTAGTAAAGTGGCGCACGGGTGAATAATACACAGATAATCTACCTTCTGGATGGGAACAACTCCGCGAAAGCGGAGCTAATTCCCAATAAGTCTACGCCAACTTTTGACGTTGTCAAAAGTTGACGGGTTGATGGGTGATGGTTGATTGTTGATGGGGGAAAAACCTCTATCGACCATCAACGATTAACCAGCAACCCGCCAACATTGGCAACGCCACATGTTGGCGTAGGGAAAGCCGGCCTCTATTTATAAGCTTGCGCCGGAAGATGAGCCTGTGTCCCATCAGCTAGTTGGCAGGGTAACGGCCTACCAAGGCTTTGACGGGTAGCTGGTCTTAGAGGACGATCAGCCACACTGGAAC
>JACQOY010000201.1 GCA_016207765.1 Deltaproteobacteria bacterium
ACCTGAATGCTTGGCAAGACTTTTTGAATGAAATTGACAGCCGCCTGATAACTGTAACGGTTCCTCAAAAGGGTCACTGTTTCGACAATAATCTCCCAGCTTGAAACCAGACCAAGATTGTTGGCGTCCACCGATTTGCTCAGTGTGGTCGCTTCCGGGTGGCGGGAATCGCGGGAGTCGGCAAGGGCGTAATAGAACGAGGTGTCGGCAAAAACGGAGCTCATTTTACAGGAATTGATCGTGGTCTTCCGCAATCGAGCCGCCTGCGGGATATTCGATTTCCGGTTCGCCAGCCGATTTTCCAAATTCCAGCAGGGCTTTACCGATAGAAACACGGGGTTTGCGGGCAGTAGGGGCCCTCAGTTCACCCACCGGGATGCCGTTGAGCGTAATCACAATCGCCCGGTCCGGATTTTTTCGAAGCCTCTTTAAAAGCGAGGAAAGGTTTTGCCTGACCTCACTGACGGCCATTTCCTGATTCATAATCTATTTGTACAAGCTTGTACCATATTGGTCAAGCCCCTTTTGGCGGGTGAAAGACAGCATCAACGGATTCGGGCATGACGGCGAATATGGTTTGCGAGTTGGTATGATTAACGTTGCGCCAACCCCGCTGGCTTAAGCCAGTCCGGCCATTACCAGCGCGTAAATTTCGCGGATAATCTCATCAGCCGTCGGCTTTTCGGTTCCCAGCAGGTACTGGTAGAAAACTTCCTTGAAGCATCCCAAGAGGGAGGTGGCCAGGACATGAATATTTCCCTGCCGGACAAACCCCATTTCCTGCCCCTGCCTTAAACCGCGCCGAATCAGATCGAGAATATCCTCGTAGAATTGCTTCAACCGGTGGTCGAACTCGGTATCCAGCCCCACGGCGTCGGAAAAGAGCAGTTTGATATAGGTTGGGTTGTCGATCAAAAGATGGGTGACCCTCTTTAGGTTTCCCATCATCTGTTCGGGGATTTTGTCCACCGCATCGCGCGGGAGAAGCGTCACCTCGTTTTTCACCTTTTGCAGGATCTCGGCGAGCAGGGCGTCGAAAATCTCCCGTTTTCCCTCAAAGTAGAGGTAAAAGGTTCCTCTGGCGACATCGGCCTCGTAAATGATGTCGGAAACCTGTGTTCCGTGATACCCCTTCTTGCCAAAAGCGACCATCGCGGCTGTCAATAATTGCTTCCGGCGCTCTTCTTTGGAAAAGCGTTCTTTCATCAAAACCCCTATATCCCATATTTTTATTTGATTCCAACCGCTTTTTCTGTTACCTTTCCCCTAGATTTCCCAAAAGCCCATTCGTCCCCGTAACGCGTTATGAGTCTTAAAGACGCGTATCCATGTCTCAGTGTATAATTAACTGTGAGCTTTTATCTCAAAAAGTACATGTGGCTTATCAGCCTGGTGGCCGTTGTCTTCTGTTCTTACTTTCTGGCCCGGATGACGGCCAATTTTATCGGGATGCAGTTTGATACGGTCAGCGGGCCGTCATCGCCGAAAGAGGGGGAAAGAATGGTCGACCAATTGCCCGCCGTGGAAAAAACGGTGATGGGAAAGGATGGCTTCAAGCCGATTGTCGAAAGGAACATATTCGATTCCGAGTCGACCGGCATTGCCGAACCTGAAACGGCCGAAACCGATGAAACAGAGGTCGATTTGACCGGCGAAGCGGTGCCAACCTCGCTGGGGATCAAGCTCATTTCGACCTTTTCGGTCGGCGGGGGGGGCGATAACCGCTCCACCTGCATTATTGATGCGGGGGGAGGGAAGGGAAAACAGGACGTATACACGGTGGATGACAAAAAACAGTTCGCCCCGGAAACCAAAATTGTGAAGATATTGAACAACCGGGTGGAGTTTGTGAACAAGGGGCGGCTTGAGTATGTGGAATTGGAAGATTTCACCAAACTGGCCTCTCTTAATGTGCCTCCCGCTCCGTTGGGGGAGACGGTTGTCAGCAAGGGGGAAAAAGGGGAGGAGACCAAAATTGAGCAGGCGGGGGAGGGAAAGTTTGTCATCGACCGCGCCGAAATCGATGCGGCCATTGCCAATCTCGACAAGCTCTACACGCAGATCCGGGCGGTTCCCCATTTCAAGGAGGGAAAGCCGGATGGTTTGAAGCTTTTGTCGGTCAAAAAAGACAGCGTTTTTGCCAAACTGGGCTTGAAACGGGGGGATATCCTCCAAAAAATAAACGGGATGGAGCTGGATATCAAGAAGGGACTTGAAATTTTCAATCAGTTGAAAACCGAAAGCGACATTACCATTGATGTGGAACGGGGGGGGGCCAAGCAATCGCTTGAATACGAAATACGATAACTACTCAATGAAGAGCCAAACAAAGAGAATCCTTTTGACAAAGCAATTTTCGTTCCCGCCGGTTACATCAGCCGGCGAGACAAGCCGACTCCGGGCGGCTTACGAAAATTGCGGAGGCAAAAGGATTCTCTTTGTTTGTATTTTATCGGTCCTCCTTTTCCAGGGGATGAATTCTTTTGCCCAGGAGGAACCTCCTCCCCCGGCTGAGCCGGTTCGCGCAGTCACGAACAATGAAGAGGCTGACACCGGTCGGCCCGTTGAAACGGCTCCCGATGGTCCAAGCCCGGCATTGGAGCCCCCGGCAGAAGAGTCGGCAAAAACGGTTGAACCGGTTGAACCGGTTGAACCGGCTCAGCCGGCTCAGTCGGCTCAGTCGGCTCAGCCCACCCGGCCGGTGGCTAATCCGGCTCTGGAGGAAAAATACGGTCCTTCGGAACCGGCAACGACCCCCTCCACTCCTTCTTCCGCCGGGCAGACACCGTCCATGCCTCCGGATGCCGGAGTTTTCCCGGCCGATGTCACCGGTGCAACCGATGAGTTGATTTATCTCAATGCCACCGATGTGGAAATCAAGGACCTTATCAAACAAATTTCCAAGGCCACCGGCACCAATTTCCTGATCGACGACAAAATCAAGGGGAAGATCACCATCATTTCGGAAAAACCGATGACCAAGGATATGGCCTATCAAGCCTTTCTTTCAGCCTTGGAGGTGATGGGGTACACAACGGTGATGACTCCCGGCGGTCTCGTAAAGGTTGTCGATACCAAAGCGTCGATCACCGAACCGCTTGAAATTTTCAAGGATGAAACGCCCAACACCGATAAATACGTCACCCGCATTGTCCAGGTGAAAAACATCTCGGCAAATGAAATCTCTTCCGTTATCAAGGGCCTTGTTTCCAAAGACGGCAACCTCTTTGCCTATCCCTCCACCAACTCCCTGATTCTCACCGATTCCGGTTCGAACATCGACCGGATTTTGAAGATCATCCACGAGCTGGATCAGGAGGGGCCGCAGGAGGTTATCCAGATTATTCCCATCCGCTATGCGGATTCAAAAGACATCGCCGAGAAAGTTTCCAGCCTTTTCGAGGATGCCTCCGCCAAGGGAAAAACAACAACCGCCCGCCGCAGTACCGCCCGCCGGGGAGCCGAAACAGCGGCGGAACTGGAGGAAACGCCGTCGATTTCGAAGGTCATCACCGACGAGCGGACCAATTCAATCATTATTCTTGGAAGCAAGCGGTCGATCATCAAGGTCCGCGCCCTGATTTCCCAGTTGGATACCCCGGTCGGCGGGGTTTCGGGGGCCATTCATGTTTATTATCTCAAGCATGCCAACGCCAAGGAAATGGCGGAGGTTCTTTCCTCTTTTGTGTCGGGGGGTAAAAAGACCGATAAGTCGAAAAAAACCGGGACAACCGCAACAACCGGCGCAGACACGGCAACAGCCGCTTCTTCAAAAGAGTCGACGGCGGCGACTGCCGCATCGCTCGAACTGACCGGCGAGGTTAAAATCACGGCGGACGAGGGGACCAACGCACTCGTGATCACGGCTTCGCCCAAGGATTATGAAACGCTGGTGGAACTGGTGCTGAACAAACTCGATATCCCGCGGCGGCAGGTTTATCTCGAGGCGGTTGTCATGGAGTTGAGCGTCACCAAAACCAAAACAATCGGTTTCTCCGGTAACATGGGGAATGTTTTCAGCATGTTCGGGAACGATATCACCTCATTCGGCGCGATTTTGCCCACTTTTCCCTCCACCATATCGAGCATCGCCGGGGCCTCCGGCGGGGCGGCTGGCGGGATCGCCTCGGAAAGAACCATCAGCTTTACCGATTCAAGCGGTGCCACCATTGAAATTCCGGCTGTAAGCGCCATCCTTCAGGCTCTGCAATCGGATACCGATGTGAATATTCTTTCAACCCCCAGCATCTTGACGTTGGATAATCAGGAAGCGGAGATCACCGTTGGAAACGAAGTTGGCGTTCCAGGAACGACAACAATTTCCAGCGGCGTTTCATCCACAAGCGTCACGCGCGAAGATACCGGTATTAGTTTGATCATTACTCCCCAGGTTTCCGAAAGTAACACCGTCCGCCTTGAGATCGAACAGGAGATCACCGGTATTGTGGGAGCGGCTGATCCTGTGTTGGGTCCTACCTTCACCAAGCGGTCGGTCAAAACGGTTGTGGTGGCGCACGACAAACAAACCATTGTTATCGGGGGCTTAATCGATGATACGCATACGGTGGGGACAAACAAGGTACCTCTTTTGGGTGATATCCCGGTTTTGGGGAACCTGTTTAAAAACCGGACCACGTCGAAGGAAAAAACAAATATCATTGTGTTTATTACTCCCTACATCATCCGCGAGCGGGCCGATTATCTTGAAATCTTGAAGAAGAAGATCGAGGAGCGGAATCTCTTCATCGAGATGAACTACGGTGCCGGCCAACGGAAGGCGATCCGTGAATCGATCAAAAATCACGCGAAGGATCTTCTGGAATACAAGACGGCGGTGCGGCAGTCGGCCTCCGACAGGCAGTCGGTTAGCACCGATGCCACCCAATATACGCCGACCACGACGACAACAAGTTCGACCACCGAACCGGCGACGACAACCACGACCCCGACGGATGACCGGATTCAGTACAAGCAGAAGTCGCGATGACCCAAACACAGGAAGATTGTCCTCTGGTCATCAATCCGCAAATGAGGTAAAATTCCCTCCTCCCCTTTGTAAGGGGAGGTTGGGAGGGGTAGAGACGATGGTTGTATCGCCATTTCTCTACCTCCCCCAGCCCCTCCTTACAAAGGAGGGGTTACTTTCCATGGAAGACAAAAGTCTCGGTCAAATCCTGCTCGAAAACACGCCGCTTACCCCTCAACAACTTGAAGAAGCCCTTGTTGTCCAGAGGGAAAAAGGGGCCAAGTTGGGGGAGGCGTTGGTGCAACTCCGTTTTTTAAGGCCACAGGACATCACCAAGGCCCTCTCTATCCAGATGGGAATTCCCTACGTTGCTGAAATCGCCCCCGATCAAATCCCCACCGATCTGATCAGCAAAGTTCCCATCAACTTCGCCAAAAAAAACGAAATTCTCCCTATCCGGAAAGAAGACGGTCATATCGTGGTGGCCATGGCCGATCCGGTAAACCACTGGGCGCTGGACGATCTTAATCTCCTGTTTGAACAACCGGTAAAACCGGTTATTGGCGGGACCCAGCAGATCATGGATGCCATCAACGCCTGCTACAACCGGCAGGCAGGGACCGATCAGGGAGTGATGAGCGATCTGGGTGAAGAGGGGCTCGACATGACCGAGAACCTGGATGAAGTCCAGGACCTTCTGGAATCGGATGACGAGGCGCCGATCATCCGGCTGGTCAACCAGCTGATGTTTCGGGCGGTCAAGCAAAAGGCCTCCGATATCCACATCGAGCCGTTTGAAAAGGAGCTGATTGTCCGCTTCCGGGTGGACGGTGTCCTCTACGACATCATGCATCCCCCCAAAAAGGCGCAGAACAGCATCCTCTCGCGCATCAAGATCATGGCCAACCTGAACATCGCCGAAAAACGGCTTCCACAGGACGGCCGGATCCGCATCAAGGTGGCCGGCAAAGACATCGATATCCGCGTTTCATCGCTTCCCACGTCATTTGGCGAAAGTGTCGTCATGCGTCTTTTGGACAGAAGCAAGGTTCTTTTGAATCTCGACAATGTCGGGCTTGAAGGGGAGAATCTGAAAAGCATCCGTGAATTGATTCATCACTCCCACGGGATTATTCTGGTCACGGGACCGACCGGTTCCGGAAAAACAACCACCCTCTACGCCGCGCTCACCGAAATCAACGCTCCCGACGTGAAAATCATCACCTGCGAAGACCCGGTCGAATACCAGCTTGAGGGAATTAACCAGTCGCAGGTGAATGCCAAAATCGATCTCACTTTTGCCAACCAGCTCAGGGCCATCCTCCGCCAAGACCCCGATGTCATCATGATCGGCGAAATCCGAGACAAGGAAACGGCCGAGATAGCGGTCCAAGCCTCGCTTACCGGGCATTTGGTCATCTCCACCCTTCATACAAACGATTCCGCCTCCTCCGCCACGCGATTGATCGACATGGGGGTGGAGCCGTTCCTTATCGCCAGTTCGCTGATCGGCATTGTCGCCCAACGCCTGGTAAGGACTGTTTGCAAGGAATGCGCCGAATCATACGAGCCGAGCGATTTCGAGCTCGAACAACTGGATATTAGCCGCGAGACGATCGCCGGCAAAAAAATCTACCGGGCGAGGGGGTGCGCTACCTGTCAAAACACCGGTTATTCGGGACGGGCGGGGGTGCACGAAATCCTTCTCGTTGACGACGAAATCCGGGGGATGATCACCAAATCGATCGACGCCATCACCATCAAAAAGGCGGCGATGAACAAGGGGATGTTAAGTCTCCGCGAGGCCGGGATTCAACTCATTCTTCAGGGAAAGACAACCGTCGAAGAGGTGCTGGCGTTGACGCAGGAAGATACTGTTAGAGCCTAATTATAGGGGGGCTCGCGTCGCCCCCTCCGCCGGCAAAGCCGTCGGAGCCTCCCCCTCACCGCCGCTTAAGCGGCTGGTTATTTATAAATAGATGCCTGTCTTTGCCTACAAAGGAATCGATGCGCGGGGAAAGCAGGTTTCCGGCGTTGTCGATTCGGAAAACGATCGCGCGGCCCGTCTCAAGCTGAGAAGGTCGGGTATTTTCACCTCCGAAATCTATGTCGAGGGGAGCCGAAAGGGTTTCAGTTTTGGCGGCAAAGAGGGGCCGGCCTTTCTTCAACGGGTAAAAACAAAGGAACTGGCCCACATGACCCGCCAGCTGGCGACCTTGTTGGGGGCCAACATTCCGCTGGTCGATGCCCTGGGCGCCCTTGCCGACCAGATTGAAAATCCGCTTCTTAAAAAATCGGTTTCCCAGATCAAGGACAAAGTCAAGGAAGGGACGCGTCTGGCCGATGCCATGAAGGCCTTCCCGAAAATTTACAACGACCTGTATATTCACATGATCCGCGCGGGCGAGGCCTCGGGGGCTCTGGAGGCGGTGTTGGGGAGGCTTGCCGACTTTACCGAATATCAGGCCATGCTCAAGAGCAAGGTGACCGGGGCCATGATGTATCCGGTGATTATGGGGGTGGTGGGGATGGCGCTGATGCTCTTTCTCTTGATCAGCGTCGTTCCCAAGATCGTTTCGATCTTTGAAGACTCCGAGGCGATATTGCCTCTTCCGACGCGGATTCTCATGGCCGTCTCGTCATTTGCGCAGAACTACTGGTGGCTGATTATTCTCAGCATGGCTCTTGCCGTTTATCTGTACCGCCGCTACGCCAAGACCGCCAAAGGGCGGATGAAAATCGACAAACTGTCGCTCAAGGCCCCCATCTTTGGCGAGCTTTTCCGCAAGATCGCCCTTTCCCGTTTTTCCCGGACCCTCTCCACCCTCCTTCGGAGCGGCGTGCAACTTTTACAGGCACTTGATATTGTGAAAAACGTTGTCAACAACATGGTTCTAAACGAGGCGATCAACAACACCCAACACAGCGTGAAAGAGGGGGAGTCGATCGCCGAACCGCTAAAGAGGAGCGGCCAGTTTCCCCCCATGGTGATTCACATGATTGCCGTGGGGGAAAAGACCGGCGGGCTCGAAACCATGCTCGAAAAGGTGGCCGACACCTTCGATACCGAGGTGGATACCACCGTTTCCACCATGACCACCCTTTTGGAACCGCTCATGATTCTGGTTATGGGGGGGGTGGTGTCATTTATTGTGTTGTCAATTCTGCTTCCGATCCTTAAAATGTCCGAACTCTGACAAATGGGAGGAACTATGTTAAAACGATTGTTCAAAAATGAAGCGGGCATGACGCTGATTGAAATCATGGTGGTGGTGGCCATTATTGCCGGCATTACCGGCCTTATCGCCGTAAACGTGATCGGCCGGAAGGAAAAGGCCAATATCGACCTCACCAAAACCCAGATATCCAACGTGATGAACGCCCTCGATCAGTACAAACTCGACAACCACGCTTATCCCTCCACCGAACAAGGCCTGGATGCCCTTGTGGAACAGCCGAGCACCGGCAGGGTTCCCGAAAATTATCCGGAAGACGGATACCTGAAAAAAGTGCCGAAAGACGGATGGGGCACCGAGTTCGGCTACGCCAGCCCGGGCACGCACGGCAACAAGGTGGAAATCTGGTCCGGCGGGCCCGATGGCGAAGAGGGGACCGAGGATGACATCAACAGCTGGGACGACGAAGACAAGGAAGAGTAGAATTCATTTCAAAACCCCTATTCAAAGTGGACGAGCGGGTGACGCCTTCAGTGTGGCTCCCGATCGCGCCGCAGTCCGCCAGGCAGTATTGGCGGACGAGGACGAGCGGGATACCTGCAGGCGGCAGGACCCGCGAGAGCTTGAGGCTAATCAAGAGGGTTTTAACCTCATCGAACTGCTGGTGGTGATCGCTATTGCGGCGACGATGATGGCGCTTGCCGTAAGTTTTGTCGGCGGTTCCTTTCGCGTTCAGGTCAAAAAAGAGGCCTCCCACTTAATCGGCACCATTCGTTATCTCTACAATCAGGCCGCCGTCAAAAACATGTCCTACCGGATTGTCTTCGATCTCGAAAACCAGGCCTACTGGATCGAATCGAGCGAGAATCCTTTTTACCTGACCACCGGGGCTGAAGACGAGGCCGCCGCCAAAAAGATCAAAAAAGAGGAGAAAGAAACGGAGACGGGTGGGGAAGAGGAGCCGATCCCCGCGTTTAGCACGGCCGTAGAGGAAGAGGAAGGGTTCAAAAAGGTGGTATTCGACAAGGAGGTCCGTATTCGCGACGTTTATGTGGCGCATCAGGAGGGGCTTGTTACCGAGGGCCAGGCCTCTCTTTACTTTTTTCCGAACGGAATGACCGAGCTGGCCGTTATCCATTTATCGGATGAGGAGCAGGAATCGAATATGTCCATTATTGTGAATCCGTTGACGGGGCGGTGCAAGGTAAAGACGGGGTATATTGATTATGAAACGATGGAGGCAGAAGAATAAACAAAGGGAATCCTATTGGCGAAGCCTCAACCAAAGAGAGACCCTTTGTCTTCGCGATTTTCGCAAGCCGCTCCGAATTGGACTGTCTCGTCGGTGGATGGGACCGGCGGGAACGAAAATCGCTTCGTCAAAGGGCCTCTCTTTGGTTGTTGTCAGTTGTCGCGAGTTTGGATTTAGTTTGTTGGAAATCCTCATCGCCGTGGCGATTTTGGCGGCGTCGTTTACCGCCCTTCTGGCGAGCCAGGGGAGTTCGTTCTTGTC
>JACQOY010000202.1 GCA_016207765.1 Deltaproteobacteria bacterium
CTCGATGGAGAGGGTGATAAAGAACCAGAGGATGCCGAAGGAGACTAATCTCAGTGGAAAGTTCAAAGTTAAAAGTTCAAAGTTCAAGGTTGAAGATTGAACGTTGCCTTGAACCGGGGCGGTTCCGGATTTTGGGCGGAAAAGAAGATAAACTGCCGGGGTGAAAAGAGACAAAAGCAAAAGAAACGACGCAAACACCGTCGGCTCGAACAGGGAATGATAGGCCGGGTAGCCGTAATCGACATTCTGGTTGATGGGGAGAACGAGGAGCCGCAGATAGGTGACAATAACACGGAACTGGGTAAAGAGGTAATCAGTCCGGCTTAAGGACATGGTCTGCTGGGCAAATTGCTCTTCCCCGGGGGCCGCTCCCATCGAAAAAGGGACGATCAGGAGAGTAAGGAGAAAAGGGATCAACGCCATCCATTGCTTTTTGCGCACGGGTCTGAAAAAGACCCATTCTACTAAAAGGATCATGAAGGGAAGGGTGAAACTGTTCTCCTTGGTTTTCATGGCGAGGAGGGTGGAGAGGAGGGAGGCGACGTACCAGACCCGTGACCAGTGACCAGTGACCAGTGACCGGTGACCAGTGACCAGTGACCTTTTGAAGAGACCAGTGACCTGAAGCTTTTGGTCCCTAGTCCCTGGTCCCTGGTCCGTGGTCTCCCCAAAAAGCCGCCACTTCAAATAACAAACCACCGCCAGCAGATAAAACAGCGTCATCAGCGAGGCCAACCGTTGGACGACGTAGGTGACGGCTTGTGTTTGAATTGGATGGACGATGAAGAGGAGGGCGGTGGTCAAGGCAACGTACCCTGACCTGCCGAAGACGTCATTCCCGCGGAAGCGGGAATCCATGCCCGGTCGTAAAGACTGGATCCCCGCCTTCGCGGGGATGACAGACTGAAACAACAACACCACCAACCAATAAACCAAAAACCCATTGGCAACGTGAATCAGCAGATTAACCAGGTGATAGCCGAAGACATTCAATCCCCCTGCCGCGTAATTCAAGGCAAAAGAAAGAAAGCCGACTGACCTGCTTCCCAAAAAATCGGTAAAATCAGCCAAAGAGTGAACCTGCGGATTATCGACGATATTCAGTTGATCGTCATAATGGAAGGGAACGGAAAAGGTGTTGGAGTAGACAAGAAGGGCCGCAAGCGACAGCAGAAAAAGGACTTTCATTTTTTTATTTCTCCAGTTGCTTCAAAGCATTCTCCAAGGCATGGCGATAGTCGGCCACTTCCGGTTTAAGATTAACGGCGGCCCGATATTCCCCGACG
Source organism: Deltaproteobacteria bacterium (assembly GCA_016207765.1). GTDB lineage: Bacteria > UBA10199 > UBA10199 > UBA10199 > SBBF01 > JACQOY01. The sequence goes on from JACQOY010000202.1 coordinate 1,287, forward strand.
GCCTCTTTGAACTTCCCCTGTTTTATATAAACATTCCCCAGATTAAAATAAGTCCGATCATGGTCAGGCCGAAGAGAAAGGCCTTTTCGATAGATATCAATCGCCTCTTCCAAACGTCCCTGCTCGACATAGGCGATCCCCAGATTGTTACAGGCATCGGCGTAATCGGGTTTGAGTTCCAGGGCCTTTTGATAAAGCAGAATCGCCTCTGGAAGAGCCCCCCGTACTGTATAAATAATCCCCAGATTGTTTCTGCTCTCGGCATGGTCCGGTTCAACGGCAAAGGCCCGCTCATATTCCCTGGCCGCCTCATCAAGACGCCCCTGTGCCTTGTAAATATTACCCAGATTGTTGTAGGCGTCGGCATAATCCGGCTTGAGCTTGAGGGTATTCCTGTAGGATCCAATGGCCTCTTTGAACATTCCGCCATTCTGCCGGGCCAGCCCGAGGTTGTAATGCCCCCGCGGTTTGCCGGGCGCCTTTGCCACGACATCCTGCCACAGGCTTATGCCGTCTTTCCAGACGGCGTTTCTCTGCCAGGTCGCCACAGAAAGAGCGGCAAGAACAAGAAATCCGGCGGCCACGAGCGGCGTCTTCATCTTTTTCCACTGTTCAAGCATCCGGACGGCCACAACACCGACCCCCAGAAAAAGGCCGATACCGGGCAGATAAAGCCGATGTTCGAAAATGACATCCTTGATCGGGATGATCGACGACTCGATGGAAAGGGTCAAAAAGAACCAGAGGATGCCGAAGGAGACTAATCTCAGTGGAAAGTTCAAAGTTAAAAGTTCAAAGTTCAAGGTTGAAGATTGAACGTTGCCTTGAACCGGGGC
>JACQOY010000207.1 GCA_016207765.1 Deltaproteobacteria bacterium
AAAAGTTGCGTATTTTTTTATCCACATTCTTATCTATTTGAAATTATTAGTTTATTTTAAACAAAAAAACGCCCGTTTCCCCTAAGGGGGATCCGGGCGTCTGTTGTAATACTTAGACTTTAAAAAACGAGACGACTCTACTCTTTCGCGACTTTTCCTTCCTTGATGATCAGGTTTTGACCATCTTCCGCAGTGGCGCTGGAGCTGGTCTTTTTGACCGTCACCGTGCAGGGACCGGTGCCAATATCGGCAACCGTTGATCCGGCAATGCTGGTGTCGGTTGTTGTCTCGGTGGCACCGCATTTTGTCTGAATATCCAGGCTGTCGGAATCCGAGTTGCGGAGTTTGACCGCGGCGGATGAGATGGAAGAAACGGTAAAAGCAAGAATGAAAACAAGTACCACTGAAAGTTTCATAGTTTTAGCCTCCTTTGGCTTATATTAAGGGTTTAAGAGCGCTGATATTAACGATTTTTGGCCAATCGACAAGAAGATTTTTTTCAAGGGGATGTTCGTCAATTGGTTTTTTTGGTAAGATCGGATCAGAAAATGCCTCTAACACCTTGACATCATTGGAGTCCTTAAGTAGGGTTCCCCACTCTATGGCAAACCATGTTGACATAAAAGAGGTCAGCGGTTCCGAGTCGGCCAAAAGCTGGAAAAAGAAACTGACCGGTTTAATGCCCGCCGACTGGGAAAAAGAGATTGACGAGTTCGAAACCGAGATGTTCCTCAAAAAACAGGGGAAAATTGAGGATAAGATTTTTGCCGAAACGCGCCTGAGGCGTGGCGTCTATGGACAACGGTACGACAACGGCAAACGCCACGATGGAAGGGAAGATCGCCCCATCCATTTTCCCTGCGGCGAGTTGACCAAAGGGCCGGCCACCGTCTGGGACGCTCCCGGAATGCAACGGATCAAAATTCCCTGGGGGGGATTTATTCCGGAACAGATGGATCTTCTGGCCGATTTGGCCGAGGAATATTCCGATTCGATCTGCCATGTGACCACCAGGCAGGATATCCAGCTCCATTATGTCCATATTGAAGACACGCCGAGCCTTTTTCGGCGCTTGGCGGCCGTCGGGATTACGACCCGCGAGGCGTGCGGTAATTCAGTCCGGAACGTGACCGCCTGCCCGATCGCCGGTGTCTGCAATGAAGAGTCATTCGATGTCACCCCCTATGCCGATGCCATGTTCCTCTATGCCCTGGCTCATCCGGACATTCAGGATTTCGGCCGGAAATTCAAAATCGCCTTTTCGGGGTGCAAGAACAACCCTTGCGGTTTGGTGACCATCCACGACATGGGGTACATCGCGGCAAAGAAAATGGTTAACGGTGTCGAAAAGAAGGGTTTTGAAATGGTTGTCGGCGGCGGACTGGGGGCCCTTCCGTATCAGGCAAAACTTTTTTCCGATTTTATTCCGGTGGAGGAGATGCTTCCGCTGGCGCAGGCGGTATGGCGGATTTATGCGCGTTATGGCGAAAAGAAGAAACGAAACCGTTCGCGTATCAAATTTTTGGTGGCCGATTGGGGGATTGAAAAATTCAGGCAAATGGTTTTGGAGGAGAGGGCCAAACTCCCCGTCGATCCCCGCTGGAATGAACTGATTTCGCATCCCGAAAAGTACGGGGAGAGGCCGCTCAAAGACACAAAAAAACTCGCCGCCGTCCGTCCCTCGGCCGATTACAAGCAGTGGATTACACACAATGTCTCGCCCCAGAATCAAAAAGGGTATTATCTGGCGATTGTTTCGCTCCCTCTTGGCGACATTACGGCAAACCAACTGCGTGATCTGGCCGCCATCGCCCGAAAATATATCCGCGACACCGTAAGAACGACGGTGGAACAGAATATCGTCCTCCGTTGGGTGGCCGAGGCTGATTTGCCCGCTTTGTATGATGATTTGAAAAAAACCGATCTTGCCGACCCATTTGCCGGAACGATTGTCGATATCACCTCATGCCCAGGCACCGATACCTGCAAACTGGGGGTTGCCTCGTCGCGGGGTCTTGCCGGTGAGCTTCGTCAGCGACTGGTCGAAAAGAGCGTTCAAATGAATGAAGCGGTGAAGAATCTGCACATCAAAATCTCCGGCTGTTTCAACTCCTGCGGCCAGCATCATGTGGCCGATATTGGTTTTTACGGCATCAGCCGGAAAGTTGGGAATTATGTGGTGCCCCATTTTCAATTGATGATCGGCGGCCAGTGGACGGAGAACGCCGCTTCTTACGGAATGGCGGTGGCCGGCATCCCTTCCAAAAATATTCCGGCGGTGGTCGATCGCCTGGGTGAAATTTATGTAAAAGGGCGGCAGGGGGACGAGAAGTTTCAGACTTTTATCCAGCGGTTGGGAAAGATTCGGCTTAAAAAGGCGCTGGACGATCTGACCGTTATCCCCAGCCATGACGAGAATCCCTCTTTTTATGTCGATTGGGGGGATGTGAGGGAATTTACCACAAGCGATATCGGCAAGGGGGAATGCGCCGGCGAAGTGGTTTCCCTGGTCGATTTCGGCTTAAAGAGCGCAGACCGGGAGCTGTTCGAGGCCATCGTTCAGTTTGAGGCGGGAAATCTCGACGGAGCGGCCGCGCAAGCGTACCATGCAATGGTCACGGCGGCTCAGGGGCTTATCAAGGGGCAGAATCCGGATGTCTCCAACCAGGCAGACAAGATTATTACCGAGTTTAAAACCCGTTTCTGCGACACCGAAATTTTCTACGATCGTTTTGCCCGCGACCAGTTTGCCAATTACCTCTTCCGGGCCCAGAGCGAGGGATTTGGCTCACTCAACAAGGAAAAAGTCCGGCAGAGGATCGAAGAGGCCCAGCTTTTTATTGATGCCGCCTACAACTGCCATGCGCGGATGAGTATGGAGGCTTAAGTCTCCTCCCCTTTGTAAGGGGAGGTCGGGAGGGGTAGAGACGTCAACGTTTCTACCTCCCCTAGCCCCTCCTTACAAAGGAGGGGAAAAATTCATGAATCTTCAAAAGATAAACTGGAAAATCTATTTTAAATCTGCCGTGGCGGCGAAACCGGACATTTTTTTCAAGGTGTTCAATACCTGGATTCCCGACAGTCCGGAGATATTCGTCGATGTGGCTGACTACAGGCATGTCCATGACGGCCCGCTTGTCCTCTTGGCGGGACATTATGTCGATTATGCCCTTGATCACACCGACCGTCGCCTGGGGTTTTTGTCTGGCCAAAAAGGGGGGATTCAGGGCGATTTGGCGGAGAGGATTCAATCCTCTCTTCTTGAATTCTTGAAGGCGGCGCAAAGATTGGAAAAAGATCCGGCGTTTGGCGGAAAACTTGACTTTGCGACAAACGAACTGTTGTTTATCGCCAACGATCGGGCCTTGGCTCCCAATACTTCAGCCACTTTTTCAGAGATTAAACCGATTCTTTATAAAATATTATCCAGGATATTTGAAAGTAAAGAATTAAATATGGAGCATTTGCCCAATCCGAAACAGCGTTTTTCGGTCAAGATTACCTGCAAACAAGAATCCGATTTGAAACAGATGATTGATCGATTATCGTAGGGGCGATCCTTGCCTGAATGGCCCCTCTTTATGGGGTGATCGCCCATGAATCGAGGGCGAAGACGAGGTTCGCCCCTACCATCATGTCGCAAAAATTTACCCCCATCGACCAATTCGATCCCGTCTTCCTCGAAAAACTCCGTCCCATCTTTTGGCCGCTGGAAAAATACTTCCGTTACGAGGTGCGCGGGTTAAAAAACCTTCCCAAAAAAGGGCCTGCCATGGTGGTGATGAATCACGGAATCATTCCTTACCATGGTTTTTTATTTGCAAAAAAATTGGTGGATGAACTCAAACTTTATCCGCGGGGGCTTGGGGCCGATTTTTTGTTCGACATTCCGTATATCCGCGAGTTTTTCCTTAAAGGAGGGGCGCTTCCGGCCAGCCCGGAAAACGGGGAGTATTTTCTGAAAAGAAAAAATATCCTTCTTCTTTCTCCCGGCGGCATTTATGAGGCTCTCGTTGCAAAAACGGGGCTCCGTAGAATCCCCTGGGAGCGCCGCAAGGGGTTTGTGGAGCTTGCGGTCAAAATGAAGGCCCCGATTATTCCCAGTTATTGTCAGGGGATCAATTCAGTTTATTACAACAGCTATTTTCTTCTCAAGTGGCGGATCAAGATTTTTGAACAAACCCGTTTCAGTCTCCCCCTTTTTCTGGGCCTGGGGCTTCTCCCTTTCCCAAGAAAATTGATTCAGCTTGTGGGCCAACCGATTTCTGTTGTCCGCAAAAAAGGGGAAAACCCGAAAAAACAGATCGAGAGGATTCACCGTGACGTTATGACGGCGATGGCGGAATTGGCGAAGAAAAAAATTTAGTGGGACCAAATCACTGGTCGCGATCGCGCAGATTGGCCAATCGAGCCAACTGGAGAGGATCGATACCGACCATTACCGACCATTCATCCATCAAGAATGGATTTCCTTCGTAATTCTCGTTTAAGTATTGACCCCAGAAGGCCCCCTCCAACAGGTTGACCTGAACACCGGCCCCGGTGAGAAGACTCGGTTCAAAAGACCCCTTTTTTCCATCCAAAGGATTGGTGTCGTATTGGACAAAAGAGGGGCCGATTTCAAAAACCGGCCCAATGTCGATCACACCAAAAGGATCCCCGATGGTCACCGCTCCCTGCAGAGGAAAATCAAGATTTACGGTTGTATTTTCGGCAATCCCGCCATCAACCGGTGTGTTGCGATTCTGGAATTCAAGATTGACTCCCGCATTTGCCTGAACATTGATCCGGGGGGCCTTTGGCAGGGAGAGAAGATGGGCTTGAGCCCCAAAATCAACATGGTAGCCGTTGTCATAGCCGGAGGCCTGATATTCACCCGCTTTTCCTTCGTTAAAAATGGTGGTTCCCTTCCCCAAATATCCTCCCCCGCGAAGTTGCCAGTGCCCGGGGATCCGGTAAGGCGTTTTTTCCTCCGCCGAACCTGTGATGTCCGGATTGATATTCCCTCCCTGTTGCTTATGTCCTGATCCCTCAGGATTTGTTTCAAAAACAGGGAGAGGAGGGGCATCGGGAAGATCGGAGGTTTGCCAGGATATTTTGCCTGTTTCCGTGGAAACCTCCATACGGATTCGATCGTGCACCTCTTTTTCGGACATGACTTGGGAGGTGAGGGGTTTTCGATAATCGCGGTACATTTTGGCCGATTCAAGATGAACGAGGGTTGCAAAGGCCGAGGCGGAGGTCCCGGAAGGGGTGTTCCACAAGTGAGAGCGGATCATCTTGAAATAATGGTTGCCGAACAGGTCGGTCATCTTCCGATAATCTTCATCCCGCGCGCGGGAGCGGAGCAGTTTTTCATAACGGATGAGCCAGTCCTTGAAATAATTCATGTCGTCTTCCATGAGGCGGAGAATATCGATCATCTCTTCAAGTTGTTTTTTGTTCTGATCGGTCAATGGCCTACTTCCCTCCACCTGCCCATCCGCGATGTCCTCCAGGTAGTCGATTTCGTCATTGAGAAGGGAGTCGTATTTGTCCAGATCGTGGATTTCCATGTGCGGACCGTCATTGACCAGATAGTCCTCTTTGCGGATTCTTTCGTAATATTCCATGAGGTGGTTCAGACGAAGAAGATAAACATCCGCCAAGGTGTCGGCCTCTACCCCAAATCCCGCATCCATGAGATTGAGTTTCACCATGCTGATAAAGAGCCTTTTATAAAGGATGTTGTTTTCCACCATGGTCGGAACCACATCACGGGCAATCACAAAATCATTGATGTGTCCAGGACGGGTGAGAAGCCCTTCATCAAGACTCAAGGCGAGATAAATTTTATCGTAGAGAGGTGTCTTGGGGTCGGCAAAATGGCGCAGATGTTCCTGATGATCTATCTTGGAGAGGGCAACGGTGAAAGAATCGAGATAAGGATAAACCTCCCGGAGTTCGTGCATCACATCGCCGTTCAAACCGGGAATGGTCCTCCAGTCGAGTCCATGAAAGGTGAACTCGAAATAAAGTTTGTTTGATGTCGGATCCTCCACTCCATATTTGAGAAACACCGTTTCATTGGGATAGTCCATCACTGCCGGGACGGTAATCATCGGAAGGCCTGTTGTCCGGTGAATTTCCAGTTTTGAGGCTGTTTTGGGATCGTTGAGATCCTCAAAACCCCTTTCATGTGTGTGCCCCGCCACATAGGCAATCACGTCTTCATCCGAAAGGATATCGTTTAAGCCGGAAATTTGCAGACGGGTGATATTTGTGGCCGGAAAATGCCCGCCAATAATGAATTTCGGCTTGACGCCTGGATTGAGTGTTTTCATTACGGCGATAAAGGCCTTCACCAGTTGCACCTGAATTGAGGAGACATGCCCCTGCGTGCCGCCGAGACCAAAACCGTCCTTTAAGTAATCCATGGTGTCGAGAGCGATAAAATAGACTGGATGGTTTCCATTGGCAGTCTGGAGATCCTCCATTTTGACGGCGGAAAGCAGAAGTTTTGATTTTTCCGGCCGCTGATTCTCCGGATTTTCGCTTTTGTTCGGGAGATATTCAACAAGGGCATTGAAACTTCCATCTTTGGCTTGGCGCCAGAAATCGTTGAAAACCACTTTCCTGTTTTCCCAGCTTTTTTTATTTTCCCCCTTGAGGCGGTAAGTGGAGGACGTTTCCGACATGGGGCCTTTTTCTCTCTGCCGCAAGAATTCCGAAGGGGCATAAGAAAAAGCAAGCTGGACGGGATCCGGTTCTTCATCCAGAAAAAACCGGTAAATAAATTCAATCAGGCGTTCCTTATTGAGAATATTGTCCTTGCTTCCCACTTCCGCTTCATGAACATCCCGGCTGTAAGTTCGTCCCCACTGGAGATTTAACGCAATGCCCAAAAGCCCGAAAAAATTGGATCCTCCATTGGCGGTTCCGGCATGAAGAACATCATGGTTTCCGATAAGGAACAGGAGGAGTCGGCCGACTGGATAGGTTTTGTTCATTTCTTTCAACCGGGCCAGTGTGTTGATAAAGGTTTTTATCTCCTCTGTACTTGCCACATCCGCCGCATCTCCCATGGAGATCATCCCCTGATAGAGTTCCTGATATTCAGGCGGAATATCCTGCGCCATCGCTTCATGCAAAAAAGGGATGCCAAAGGTCATGCCGGGAAGGCGCAGGCCCGGCGGGCCGACGCCAAGGACCGTAAGTGATCGATAAAAACCGAGGGCCTCCGGATCGTCGAAATATTGTTCGTCACCGATGAATTGAAGGACGTGGCTTTCGCCGCTCGGCGATTCAGGCTCGACCGGGGGAGATGACTCGACGGGAGGATCGTCGATTGGTGCCGTTGGTGATATTGAAGAAATGGGGTCCATAAAACAAGATCAGGCTCTCACATTCTTATCGGTTGAAACAAGAGTTTGTTGCCTGTTTTTTGACGAGAAAGGCTTAATAATCGTGACGCTCTGCGGCTTACTAGAGCCTGTTAACGACGAAGGAGTTTACAGGCTCTTGTCCCCGGAGGGGACTAATTACCATAATGATTGACCGCGGAAAAAGATCAATGGTATCAGGGAGTATTCAATTTTAATGAGGGGGCTTAATATGGCAAAAGTGGCAAAGGTTTTTGGTCGTGAAATCCTCGATTCGCGCGGCAATCCAACCGTGGAAGTGGACGTTATTCTTGACAATGGCGTCATCGGCCGGGCGGCGGTCCCTTCGGGAGCTTCAACGGGTGAACACGAAGCGGTGGAACTTAGGGACGGCGATCCAAAGAGGTATGGGGGAAAGGGGACGAGGAATGCGGTAGCCAACGTAGCCGGGCCGATTCAGGCTGAAATTATCGGTCTTCAGGCGGGCGACCAGGAAAAAATCGATGAACTTCTCATCAAACTCGACGGGACCGGCAACAAGGCCAAGCTGGGGGCCAATGCCACCTTGGGTGTTTCGCTTGCCTATGCCAAGGCTTCGTCCAAGTCGGCCTCTTTGCCGTTGTATCGGTATATTGCGCATCTGATGGATCAGGGCCAACAGAAATGCGTCCTTCCCGTTCCAATGATGAATATCTTAAACGGCGGAGCCCATGCCGACAACAATGTCGACCTTCAGGAATTCATGATCATGCCGCTTGAGTTCAAGCGGTTTTCGGATGCCCTGCGCGCGGGAACGGAGATTTTTCACTCGCTTAAAAAAGTTCTTAAGGACAGCGGTCTCAATACGGCGGTGGGAGATGAAGGGGGCTTTGCGCCCGATTTGAAATCGAATCAGGAAGCTCTAGAGGTGATTGTCGAGGCGATCGAAAAAGCCGGTTACCGGCCTGGCGAGGAAATCGGTCTGGCGCTCGATCCAGCCTCCAGCGAGTTCTACCGGAATGGAAAATATGTCCTGAAAAATGAACCAGCGCCCGAAAAATCGGCATCAGCCATGATCCAGTTCTATGAAGGACTGGCCGGGCATTTTCCCATTTATTCGATCGAGGACGGCCTGGCGGAGGATGACTGGGAGGGATGGAAGCTAATGACACATCATTTGGGCAAAAGGCTTCAGCTTGTGGGGGATGATTTATTTGTGACAAACACCGCACGGCTCAAAATGGGGATCGAGCAGAAGGCGGCCAATTCGATTCTCATCAAGGTCAACCAGATTGGAACGCTCACTGAAACGTTGAACGCCGTCAAAATGGCGCATCAAGCCGGATATACCGCCGTTATCTCCCATCGTTCCGGTGAAACGGAAGATACGACAATTGCCGATCTGGCGGTGGGGAGCGGGGCGGGACAGATCAAAACCGGAAGCCTTTGCCGGACCGACCGGATATGCAAGTACAATCAGCTCTTGAGGATTGAAGAAGAGTTGGGAGAAAAAGCGGTGTATCCGGGGCGGAGTGTGTTTAAATTCTAACTCCTCCCCTTTGTAAGGGGAGGTTGGGTGGGGTAGAGGTATGGCGGTGAATCCAAAATCTCTACCTCCCCCACCCCCTCCTTACAAAGGAGGGGAGGCCGAGTTTTGATTTCAAAAAAATCCCAAAAAATAAAATCGTTCATTGCCATGGATATCC
>JACQOY010000203.1 GCA_016207765.1 Deltaproteobacteria bacterium
ATCCCAACCTGCCCCTCATCATCGTAAAAAACCATGGCATGAAGCCGGCTGGCGGCCGGATCGTTCAAGATAAGATCGGGAAGCCTTTTAAATCCCCCAAGGCCAGGTTGGCCCCCAAGGCCGAGTTGGCCTCCCGCACCGTTTTCCTCTTTTTCGCCCCCCTTTTTCTTTTTGCGTCCTGTCGTCTTGGAAAGATAGTTGGAAATCAGTTTTTTGGTGTGGTCGTCCAGCGTCATGGTAAAATCGGCGTTGAACACGAGCGTTTGCGCCGCATCTTCCACTTTGCGTCCAATGGCCTTGCATGACCCCCGCTTGAGACGAAATTGAAAACCGGCGTCACTACCTTTGTCGATCGTGAAAAAAGCGGTAACCTCCCGCGGAATGATTTTACCCTCGTTGGAGAGGGAAAGGGCGGCCTCCGGAGACAAATCGGGAACACCTTTTTCAATCGGGTAGCAGACACGACAACGGAGACAGAAGAGAACCTGTTCGCGGGTATAACGCAGATCGCCGCCGCATTGCGGACAGACGACAAATTCCAGCATTTCGGGCGACACGGTCATTCAGTTTTCCTGTTTCACTCTGACGGCTTCACCGACAAGCATAACCGGAATACCGTTGCGAATGGGAAAAACAAGGCCGCAAGATCGGCAAACAATCCGACTCTCTTCCCGGGAATAATCGAGGCCCCCCTTGCACTCCGGACAGACAAGCACTTTCAGCAGATCATCGGACAATTCCTTCATCAGTTGCTCCGGATTATTTTTAGGGGCTCGCGTCGCCTGGTTCAGCACCTCTGGTGCCCCAGATGCCGTGAGCACTTGCGAACGGCCCCTCCGGCAACCCCATAGGCCACTTCGTGGAGCCGAATGGAGCCTCCCCCTCAACGCCCTTTGGGCTTTGAAAAACCCTCCGAAAAACTTGGTTCTTATTTCTTTGGGGCCGGGCTGGAATTATAGCGCCGAATCAGCTCGGCGGTGATATCCTCGGCCTTGGCGGAATAAATGACAATATCGGCCGAATTTTCCACCACGAGATCGTACTGCTTGTCCTTGGCCAGTTGAACCGTGAGAGTTTTCAAATGGGCGAGAATTCGGTCGGCATTTTCCGCCTCTTTCTTTTTCAACTCATTTTCGTACTGGACCGCCCTGTTCTGAAGATCCATGAATTTGGTCTGCATTTCGCCGGCCTTGGTTTTGAGGGCGTCTTCGGAAAGAACCATCTTCTGCTTGTCGAGGTCATCCCTCATTTTTTTGAGTTCGGTTTTCAGGCTCTCGAGCTGTTTTTGCTTGGCGTCAAAATCGGCCTTGAGCGTTGCCTTGACTTGTTTCCCCTCGTTGACATCATTTAAGGCCTTCTGCAAACTGACCAAGGCGATTTTTTCCTGGGCCGTGGCGTACCCCGGTGAAGAGAAGCCCAGAAAGACAAAAAATAAAAGGACCAAAGTAAAAATTCCGGATCGGCGCATTTTAATGACTCCTTGTTATTGATGATTAATGTTACGCGAGCTTCACTGACTAAAATAAATATCCTTATTAATCAAGAGGTATTTAACAGAGGTATTTAACAACTCCCCCTCTCGAAGAGGCCCCTTTGGGGTTAGAAGGATTGTCCGATGGAAAAGTTGAAAACCGCCAGCGACTCCCCTTCCCGTTTCGAGAATGGAAAACCCCATTCGAAACGAAGCGGTCCAAAAGGAGAGTGCCAGCGAAGGCCAAACCCGTAGTCGGCGCGAATGGCGGAAAGGTCGATGCTTTCGTTTTCGGCGTAGGCCTGTCCAGCGTCAATAAAGACAACCGTGCGGATGCCGGCCGGTTCGTATACCGGAATTTCGTATTCAAGGTTGAACAGGAGCATCCGGTTTCCGCCGTAGGTGAACCGGTGATCGCCGCCGGTGGCACTGGAGGGAATCCGAAGTTCGGGGCCGATCGTGTTGAGGTCAAACCCGCGCAGGGTATTGATCCCTCCCAGAAAGAAACGTTCAAACAGGGGAACCGGCTCGTCATTCAGTGAGTTCACGTAACCAAACATCCCGCGCGCTTTCAAGACGCTTTTAATCGGCAGGGAAAAAAAGATGCGCGAGTCGCCGTACATCTTCCAGAAATCGTTGTCTCCTCCCACGCCGTTTCCCGCATATTCCGAGGAAAAAGAATGATACATCCCCTTGGTGGTGGAAAGACGGTTGTCCCGCTTATCGTAGGCCAGTGTGGTCAGCACGCTGGAACTCAAGCCCGAGGCGTTCTGCTGAAAGAAGGCGGGCACCTGCGAGGAAAAATTGGTCACCGAAACATCCTCAATGCTGTAGCCCAGACTGATGTCGAAAAACGGGAAAAGTTCGCGCCCGAAGCTCACCGAACCGCCGAACGACTTTTGGTCGAAATCGCGGTTTAAGGCCGAAAAATAACGGTGCCCGGAAAGGGAAAAAATCCACCGTGTGTCGAGAAAATACCGGTCGGTCATGAAAATGGAAAATTCCTGCCTCAACTTTGAAAGATTGGCCGAAACCCCGCCGCGGATGCCGTAGCCGAAGAAGTTGTCCTTCTGAATGGAGGCGTTGAAGATGAAGCTTTCCAGGGAAGAAAATCCGGCCCCGATCGAGAAACTGCCGGTGGGTTTTTCTTTCACATCCACGGTCAAAACCACCCGGTCGTCCCGGCTCCCTCTGGGAAGGGAAAAATTCACCTCTTCAAAAAAACCCAGCTGCATGAGGCGGCGGCGGGACATGTCGATGGCGCTTTTGTTGTAGGGGGCGTTTTCCACCACCTGAAGCTCCCGGCGGATGACCTTGTCGCGAGTGACGGTGTTCCCCTTGATATCGATCCGCTCAACCATTACCTTGGGCCCCCTCTCGATTTGATAGACAACATCGGCGGTCTTTGACGATTCATTAGTCGAGATGGAGGGATAAATGCCGGCAAAGGCATAGGCCTGATCGCCGTAGAGAGCAGAAAGAGTCTGAATGTCTTCCTCCTCGAGCATTTTTTTGTAGATTTTGCCCGGCTCCATTTTCAGTTTGGCGGCCATTTCCTCCCGCGTGGTGATGATGTCGCCGGCGACATCGACGGAACGGACCTTGTACGGATCCCCCTCGTAGAGGGGAATGGTGATATAGATGGCTTTTTTATTGCGCGTGAGGGCAACCTGCGGTTTGCCGATCTTCACCTTCAGATAACCGTTGTTCAAATAAAAATAGGTGAGGATATCGGCATCGGTTTTGAGTTTTTCATCTTCAAATTTGCCGGACTTCGAGAGAAAGGAAAGGAACCCTTTCACCTTCGTTCTTATCTGCTTGGCCAATTTTTTGTCGGAAAAGGCGTGGTTTCCGACAAAAGAGATCCGTTTGATGCGAACCTCCCTGTTTTCCCAAACATTGAAAACAAGCTCCATCTCACCGGTTACGGTATCAAGAGGAACCAGTTCCCAAGTGACCTCGGCCAGGTAATACCCCTTCTCGTCGTAGAGTTTGCGGATGGCATCGACCGATTCGACAATGCGCCTGGCGTCCACCAGGCTCTGCTCGCGAATGGTGACGACGTTGTTTAATTCCTTGTCCTTGATCTTCCTGTTCCCCTCGAAACGAATCGAGCCGATGGCTCCCTTTTCGGTCAGGCGGAAGACAAGATGAATCCCCCCCGCCCCCTCCTCTTTTTCAACCGAAACATCCTGAAAAAGGCCGGTCTCGTAGAGGGTCTTTATATCCTTGTTGACCGCCGCCGGGGAATACATTGCCCCTTCAATGGAAACGATTTTTTTCCGGATGAGCGTCTCGCTTGTTTTCGTAAGGCCGATAAAATCGACATTCACGATCTTTGAAGCCGCCGCAAGACCGCTTGGAGAAAGAGCAAGAAATAACAGGAGCAGGCCCCATTTGAAGAACTCGGCCGCAAGGGGCCGAGATTGCGGCGGGCCTGCATTCAAAACCACAGAAAGGCGGCTCCTGATTCTATTTTTTAGGGGCGAT
>JACQOY010000199.1 GCA_016207765.1 Deltaproteobacteria bacterium
AGTGACCAGGGACCAGGGACCAGGGACCAGGGACTAAAAACGGGGAATAGGTCACGGGTCACGGGTCACGGGTCACTTGTCCCTAGTCTGTCCTTATACTTTCACCTCCCCTTCTGCGAATCGCTCTGCCATTTTTGCGGTTGCATGCAGGTGATCACCAAAGAACACACCCGCTCCCGAGAATATGTGGATGTGGTTTTAACCGAACTAGACCGGGTTGCCGGCTTTTTGCCGAAAGACGGAAGAGAGGTCGTCCAGCTCCACTTCGGTGGCGGCACGCCGAATTTTCTTCAACCGGATGAACTGAAAGAAATAGTCGGGCGTGTCCGAAAACATTTCTCTCTTTTGCCAGATGCCGAAATCGCCATCGAAATGCACCCACGAACCTCCACCAAACCCTTTTGCGAAATGCTGGCGGAACTCAAGTTCAACCGGATTTCCCTCGGTGTGCAGGATTTCGACCCAACCGTCCAAAAACTGATCCATCGTAACCAGACCTACGAGATGACCGAGGAGATGGTGACACTTCTGCGAAACTTAAGTTTTGATTCGTTCAATTTCGACCTTGTTTACGGCCTTCCGGGACAAACGATGAAAGGCTGGGAAGAAACCCTGAAAAAAGTCCTCCATCTTCATCCCGACCGGCTGGCCGTTTACAGCTACGCCCATGTCCCGTGGGTCCGCCCCGTTCAGCGGTCGTTCAAAGACTCCGATCTCCCGCCGCCCGAATTGAAACTTCAGCTCTTTGAAAAGGCCTACGAAACTTTTACCCAAAACGGCTACCGCCACATCGGTATCGACCACTTTGCGCTTGAAGGTGATGAATTGAGCCGGGCGCTGGATGAAGGAACCATTCACCGGAATTTCATGGGCTATTCAACAAGGGCCGATGCCCATCAGATCGGTTTCGGCGTCAGCAGTATTTCGTACGTCGGCGGAAATTATTTTCAGAACAAAAAAGATTTAAAGGCCTATTACGAGTCGATCCGGAGGGGCGATCTGGCCACCTTTCGCGGTTTTCTCTTGAGCCGGGACGACACGATCCGCCGCGATCTGATCACGAAGATCATGTGTCGGGGAGGGGTGGATATTTCCGCTTTTGAATCGCAATGGGAACTCGACTTTCGCGATTATTTCGGACAGGATCTTAAAAAGCTGGCCGGTTTTATCGATGACGGATTGCTGGTCATCAACGAAAAAGAAATCCGGGCGGCAAACGAAGGGACCCTCTTTTTGCGGAACATCGCCATGGCGTTTGATTGTTATTTGGAGGGGGTACGAAGCAAAGCAACCACGCCGGTGTTTTCGAGAACGGTATGATGATTATTGGATGTAGGGGCGAACCCCTGTGTTCGCCCTCCGTGCAGGGCAACCCCAAAGGGGGGCTGTTTCACTGCCACGGGGGGTTGCCCCTACATGAATCTGCATGTACCTCTGGTTAAAGGCCTTCCATATTATCTTTCTTGTCGCCTGGTTTGCCGGGCTCTTTTATATTTTCCGCCTCTTTGTTTACCATGTAAAATTCAAGGATCAGCAAAATAGGACCAAGGCTTACGAAATGATGGAGTACAAACTGCTCTATTGGATCTCCCATCCGGCCATGACCTTGACCATTTTTTCCGGCATCCTGATGATTATTGACAATCCCGCTTTGATGAAATTGGGATGGCTTCACTTCAAGCTTGCGTGCGTGGCTCTCTTGATCGGTTACCAGATTTTTGCGGGTATCACCCGGCGCAAGTTTTCGGAGGGGAATTATTTTTTAAGCGAAACCGCCTGCCGGATCATCAACGAAGTGCCGACAATATTGCTGATTGCCATTGTCCTTTTGGCCGTCCTCAAACCATAAGCCGAGCATCCCCGCTTTGCGGGGTGCGAGGCGCGGGTTTGGGGCCATCGGAGGACCTGAATCTAATGACACGAGTAGTATCCTTTCAGGGCCGATCGGGGCCCCAAATATAATGACCGGAGTTCTCCTGATCAACCTTGGCACCCCTGATGAACCGACGGTTCCCGCCGTTCGCCGTTACCTGAAGGAATTTCTCTCCGACCCCTATGTGATCGACATCAACCCTTTGGCACGATGGTTGTTGGTTAACTGTGTTATTTCTCCGTTTCGCGCCCCCAAATCAACTTTAGCCTATCGGAAAGTTTGGACCGATCGGGGCTCCCCTCTCCTCTTTTACACGGTGGATCTGACAAAAAAAGTCGCCGAAAAATTGGGGAACGGTTTCGTGGTGGAGATGGCGATGCGTTACGGGAGACCCTCCATTGAGGAGGGGATGAAAAAACTGATCCAAAAAGGAGTGTCCGAAATCAGGGTGCTCCCCTTGTATCCACAATATGCCTCTTCTTCCACCGGTTCGACGATTGACGAAGTCAACCGTCTGGCAAAAAAAATGAACTCGCCGCCGTTCAAGATTTTACCGGCGTTCTACAACCATCCGGGCTTCGTCAAATCCTTTGCCGAAATCGGGATGCCGATTTTGAATGACTTAAAACCCCACCATGTCCTGTTTAGTTTTCACGGTCTGCCGGAGCGGCATATCCTGAAGGGGGATCCCTACCGCGACCATTCTTTTCATACGGCCCATGCCATTGCGAAAGTGCTTGGATTAAAACCGGACGAATATTCCGTCTCGTTTCAATCGCGCCTTGGACGAACCCCGTGGATCAAGCCTTACACCGATTTGATCCTCGTCGAGTTGGCCCAAAAAGGGAAAAAGAAGGTGGCCGTTTTTTGTCCCTCATTTGTGGCCGATTGTCTGGAGACGCTGGAAGAAATTGGAATTCGTGGAAGGGAATCTTTTTTGGCCGCTGGCGGTGAGAAATTGGAATTGATCCCCTCTTTAAATACCCATCCGATGTGGGTGGAAGCGGTGTGCGGTCTGGTATCCACGCCGGCGCAGGCGGGTTAGCGGCCTTTTTAACAATCGCCGATTTTGATCCCTTCGATCACTTTTTTAAGGATTTGGGAAACCTCTCTGGTGTAGGGATTTGGGTTGCTTCCGGGGCCACCGTCGTAAAAATAGTTGAGCCGGTGTTTCACCTCGATATGGAAGGGGCCGTTTTCAAACTGCCTGTCCCCCAGGGAGTCTTCAAAAGGAACGGCGGTGCAGACGACTTTGCCGGTTTTTTGGGTTTTGCGAATCTCGATATTAATCTCAAAATCGCGCCGGCCGAGGAGGTAATGCTCCCCCACGTTGGGATAGACAACCAGCACATATTCATCATCAGTGCTTTTTTCAACCCGGTACCACGACTGCGGGGGTAAATTTTTGGCTTCGATTTTCAGGCCCTGCCACAGAGGGGCAATTTCGCCCGAAGAAACAACCGTCGCGTCCACGATAGTGCAATCATTGGACCGGGGAGGACTGCAGGGGGATGCCTTTTGGGCTCCCGAAAGCTCCACGCACTTGTTGTTGGAATCGGGCACGCAGGGAGATGCGGCGAAACCGGCCGGAAAAAGGGAAAAAACAACCAGCCCCCCCAAAAAACCCAAAAAATATTTATTCATGTTCAAGCTTGTCATCTGTTGCGGGAAAAGATGCGGGTATTCTTCCACAAAATCGACCAAACCGCCATCAGCAAAAGAAAAGATCTCCCCCCTATGCGGGCCAGGAATGCACAAAATCAATCAGAGCCATAACGTGATCGACGGGGGTCTCGGGGAGAATCCCGTGACCGAGATTGAAGATAAAACCGGGTTTCTTGCCGACGGCCTTCAGAATCTTTTTCGCTTCGCGGCGGATGACATCGGGTTTTGAAAACAAAACCACCGGATCGAGGTTTCCCATGAGAGCCGTCTTGCCCAAACGCTTGGCCGCATCCTTCATGGGGACGCGCCAATCGACGCCGATAACATGACCCCCCGCCTTTTTCTGCAGTTCCAGGAGGGTGGCGGTACCGGTTCCAAAATGGATGATCGGCACGTTTTTTTTCATGCCGGAGATCAGCCGCTTGGTGTGCGGCAAAACATATTGGGCATAATCCTCCGGCGATAAACACCCCACCCAGCTGTCAAAGATCTGGAGGAGATCGGCCCCCGCTTCGATCTGGGCATTGAGAAAATCGGCAAGGACTGTCACCAGTTTTTGCATCAGGGTCTTCCAGGCCGATGGATGCTCTCTCATTAAAATTTTGGTCGGGATGTAATTGCGCGAACCCTTTCCCTCGATGAGATAGGAGGCCATGGTAAACGGTGCGCCGCAAAAACCGATGAGAGGGATGCGCGGGTAAAGGTTTTTTCGGGTTTTGCGGATGGCCTCAAGGACAAACTCGAGCGACTCGTGCGGATCGACCTGGCTTAAGTTTTTAATCGACTCCAAATCGCGCACCGGCCGGCCGATGACAGGCCCTTCTTTTTCCCGATATTCGAGCGGCACCCCCATCGCCTCCAGCGGCAGGAGGATGTCGGAAAAAATTATCGCCGCATCCACCCCCAGCCGTTCCACGGCCGAAATGGTGACTTCAGTGGCGAGATCGGGATTTTTGCACAATTCCAGAAAACCGACCTTGCCGCGGATCATCTGGTATTCCGCCATG
Source organism: Deltaproteobacteria bacterium (assembly GCA_016207765.1). Taxonomy (GTDB): domain Bacteria; phylum UBA10199; class UBA10199; order UBA10199; family SBBF01; genus JACQOY01. The sequence continues at coordinate 4,546 of JACQOY010000199.1, forward strand.
TAACGCCCCGCCTGACGCATCAGCCAGATGGGAACGGTTTTGTTGGGTTTGAGTTGACAGGCGCGCATGATGGGGGAGTCATTCGACCCCCCTCCCCCTTGAGGGGGGAGGGTTGGGGAGAGGGTGATCTCGTGGCCACCCTCCCCCTCGCCCCCTCCCCTCAAGGGAGGGGGGAATTTGATGCGTACCTCAAACCCTTTCGCCCTTTTCTTTTTCTTCTCCGCCAACATCCGCCCCTTTCTCGCCGCCAGTTCCACCAGTGTATCCAGTTTATTCGGGCTTGCCTCGGCAGATGGAAAAAGCTGAAGGTCATTCAACCGCTCCGAGCAGACAGGGCCGATGGATAAAATAGCCGTTCGATAAAATCCTCCTCTCAGCCGGGCCTCCAGGCCCCGGTCGATTGCCACCTTCATCAGATTGGTCGCCTGATTCGCACTGGTAAAAAGGGCAAGATCCGCCTCGCCAGCACAAATCAGGTCAATTGCCCGATTAAGCGGAATCAGGTCATCCGGCAGGGCCCATTGATAAACCGGCACCGGCAGGACAACAGCGCCGCGAGCCGTCAATTCTTCCAGAAACTGAACATTTGAAATTCCATACTCCAGAACACCGACCCGTTTTCCCTGAAGGGAATTATCTTCTTCCAGAATCGTCAAAATCTCGCGCCAGGTGTTCGGCTCGGGCGCCGTGGCAAAAATCGGGATGTTGTTCATTTTGCAGACGGCGGTCGGCTTGGGCCCGCGGACGACGATTTTTGTCTTTGTGGCAAGGACCCGAATGATCCGTTCTTTTGCATACTTTGTTTCCAGCGTGGAGATAAATGTCCGCGCCGCGATACCGGTCAAAAGGATGACAAGATCGATGGTCCCCGCTTCCAGTTCCTCAAAAAAGGCGCATGCCTTTGAATTTTCGGCAAGGGGGACTTCTTTCATCGACGGGGCCACAAGAGCAACGGCTCCAAGCCCTTCAAGTTTTCGTTGGAGGGGAAGGGCCATCCGGCTTTCAAACGCCACAACGGTGAGATTTTTTAATTCGTCGGTCATGGTTTTGTTCCCCGTTTCAACTGGTAATACATCACCGCGCGGTTGTGTTCATCCAAATTCGATGAAAAAAAATGGCTCCCATCCCCCTTCGCGACAAAATAGAGATAACCGGCTGAAACAGGTCTTAACACCGCCATCAACGAATCAAGCCCCGGCGAGCAGATGGGGCCGGGGGGAAGACCGGGCCGCGTGTAGGTATTGTAAGGAGTGTCCCTCTCCAAATCGGCGCGGGTGAGATTTCCGTTGAAATTAGGGATTCCATAAATGACCGTCGGGTCGGTTTGCAGGGGCATCCTCTTTTCCAGACGATTGAGAAAAACCGAGGCGATTAACGGCCTCTCCGAGGCCAATCCCGTTTCTTTCTCCACAATCGAGGCGAGAGTCACCCATTGATGGAGGGTGAGCCCCTTTTTTTGAGCCTGCGAGACCAGATCGGGAGTCACCTTCTTTTTGAAAAGATCAACCATCTGACGGACCAAATTTTCGGCGGTTGATTTTTTTTCATAAAGATAGGTGTCGGGAAAAAGGTAGCCTTCGAGGGTGTCTGCCGTCACACCAACATGGGCAATCAATTGACGGTCCCGAACAAGCTTGTCCCAGAAATCCCCCTCCGATTCAGGAACCTTTATGAGGCCATTCTGCCGAACGAGCAAACCGATCTCCTTGAGGTTGAATCCCTCCGGGATCGTGATCGAATAAAGCTTCACCTTCCCCTCGACCATCATCTCCAGAATTTGCGATGAGGTGATCCCGGCGGGAAATTCATATTCGCCCGCTTTTAACTTGTCCCCCACGTTTTGAACGCGGGCAATGACTTCAAAGAGGGGGGCGCTCGGGATCAGCTTTTTTTCTGCAAGCTGATGGGCAATTTCTCGGAGAGAAGTCCCTTTTTCGAAGTAAACAACCTCGGCGGACGGGGATCGGTGGGAAAGAAGGCGGTTGGCCCAAAATGCGCCTATAATGCCCAATAAAATGATCAACGTGAAAACAGCGACGCAAAATTTTTTCATTGGGGAGTATGATTAAGAAAAACAAAATTTATAGCAACAAAAAGTCTTTCCATCCGATAACCAGCACCGGATTAATATCCATACCCAGTAACAAGCGTTTAAAAAAGTAATTTATGGCTCTTCCACCGCTGGATTCCAAAAAGGTTGCAGATGCTATTGACGGGATGCACTCTCTTCGGGCCAACACCCCTCCTCCAC
>JACQOY010000205.1 GCA_016207765.1 Deltaproteobacteria bacterium
GTACGGCACATTGACCTGCCGCGCCAACAAAATATGCTCCCGCGTCTGCGGCATCGGACCATCCGCCGCACTCACCACCAACACCGCCCCATCCATCTGCGCCGCACCCGTAATCATGTTCTTCACATAATCCGCATGACCAGGACAATCCACATGCGCATAGTGTCTCTTCGGTGTCTGATACTCCACATGCGCCGTCGCAATCGTAATCCCACGCTCCCGCTCCTCAGGCGCCTTGTCAATCTGATCGTACGCCACAAATGTCGCACCACCCGTCTCCGATAACACCTTCGTAATCGCCGCCGTCAATGTCGTCTTCCCGTGATCCACATGCCCAATCGTCCCCACATTCACATGCGGCTTCGTACGATTGAATTTTTCTTTTGACATGATAGCCTCCTTTTTGAATTATCTTCCTTGAGCCTTCGCCACAATCTCTTCGGCGATGTTTTTCGGAACCTGTTCGTAGCGTGCAAACTGCATGGTGTAAGTCGCACGCCCCTGCGTCCGGGAGCGAAGATCGGTGGCATACCCGAACATCGCCGCCAGCGGCACCAACGCCTTGATCACCTGCATCTTCCCGCGGGGCGTCATGGCGAGAATCTTTCCTCTGCGCGCATTCAAATCGCCGATAACATCGCCCATGAAATCCTCCGGCGCCACCACTTCGGTGTCCATCATCGGCTCCAAAAGAACCGTCCCGGCCGCCCGACAGGCCTCTTTGAAAGCCATCGATCCGGCGATCTTGAAGGCGATTTCGGAAGAATCGACTTCGTGAAAACTTCCGTCGATCAGTTCCGTCTTCACATCCACCAGAGGATAGCCGGCCAGAACGCCCCCTTCCAGGGCCTCACGAACCCCTTTTTCAACTGCCGGAATAAATTCGCGGGGAATGGCGCCGCCAACAATGGAATTCTCAAACTCAAACCCTTGTCCCACACCGGCCGGCTCCACCCGAAGATAAACGTGCCCATACTGGCCGCGCCCCCCTGTTTGCCGGATATATTTTCCTTCCTTTTCCGCCTTTCCGATAATGGTCTCGCGATAGGCCACCTGCGGTTTTCCGACGTTGGCTGCAACCGCGAATTCGCGCAGAAGGCGATCGACAATGATCTCGAGATGCAACTCCCCCATGCCGGAAATGATCGTTTGACCGGTCTCTTCGTCCACTTTCACCCGGAAGGACGGATCTTCCTGGGCCAGTTTTTGCAGAGAAAACGAAAGCTTTTCCTGGTCGGCCTTGGTCTTCGGCTCGATGGCAATGGAGATGACCGGATCAGGGAATTCCATTCTCTCGAGAATGATCGGTTTCTCTTCGTCGCACAACGTGTCGCCCGTCATGGTATATTTGAGCCCGACCGCCGCCGCGATATCGCCGGCGATAACTTCCTTGATGTCTTCGCGCTTGTTGGCATGCATCTTGAGGAGACGCCCCACCCGCTCTTTCTTGCCGCGCACCGAATTCAGCACATAGGAACCGGCCTTGAGATGTCCGGAATAAACCCGGAAATAGGTAAGTTGGCCGACGAATGGATCGCTCATGATTTTGAAGGCCAAAGCAGAAAAAGGTTCCTTGTTTTCCGGTTTCCGGATTGCCACCTGGTGGCTAGCCACCTGGTGGTTTTCCTCTTTTTCGGGATGTTCGAGATTGTGCCCGGTGACGGGGGGGAGATCGAGAGGGGAAGGGAGAAGATTCACCACCGCATCGAGCAGGGGCTGAACCCCCTTGTTTTTGAAGGCCGATCCGCAAAGAACAGGAATCACCTTCATGGAAATGCAGGCCTTGCGAAGCGCGGCCCAAATTTCCCCCGGTTGGATGGCCTGCCCCTTCAAGTATTTGTCCATGAGGGCTTCGTCCTCTTCGGCAACTGTTTCGATCATCTTCTCGCGGTAGATCTCGGCCTTCTCTTTGAGCTCGGCCGGGATCGGTTCCCGGTGGAATTCCGCTCCAAGAGCTTCTTTTTCCCAGACAACGGCATCCATATTGACGAGATCGATAATCCCCCTGAATTTTTCTTCGGCCCCCAGAGGAAGTTGAATGGGCACCGGTTTGTGATTGAGTTTGGCCTGAATCTCTTCGACGCAATTCTCGAAGTCGGCCCCGATGCGATCCATCTTGTTGACAAAAGCAATACGGGGAACACGATATTTGTCGGCTTGGCGCCAGACCGTTTCGCTCTGCGGCTCCACCCCGCCGACGCCGCAGAAAACGCCCACCGCCCCGTCCAGAACACGCAGGGAACGCTCCACCTCGATGGTGAAATCGACATGCCCCGGCGTATCGATGATGTTGATTCGATGATCGTTCCAGGTACAGGTGGTGGCGGCCGATGTGATGGTAATCCCCCGCTCCTGCTCCTGAGGCATCCAATCCATCGTTGCGGTTCCGTCGTGCACCTCGCCGATTTTGTGGACGCGTCCGGTGTAATAGAGAATGCGCTCGGTCGTCGTCGTCTTGCCCGCATCGATATGGGCCATGATGCCGATGTTTCTTAATTTTTGTAACCCGAGTTCAGCCATAAAAAAATTACCAGCGATAATGGGCAAAAGCGCGGTTTGCCTCCGCCATTCGATGCACCTCTTCCCGTTTCTTGATCGCCCCCCCCTTGCTCTCATAGGCATCCAAAATCTCGCCGGCCAGGCGCTCTTCCATGCTTTTTTCACCCCGGTTCCGGGCGATGCCGATCAGCCATTTCATTCCGAGCGAAACTTTGCGCTCGGCCCGCACCTCAACCGGAACCTGATAGTTGGCCCCCCCCACCCGCCGCGAGCGGACTTCCAACAGCGGCTGGACATTCTGCAAGGCCTGCTTGAAAATTTTCAGCGGATCATCGTTTGTTTTTTCCTTGATGCGATCCAGCGATTTATAGAGAATTTTTTCCGCCGCCCCTTTCCGTCCGTCCCACATCATCTTGTTGATGAACTTTCCCACCAGCTTGTCCTTATACTGCGGATCGGGAAGAATTTTTCTTTTTGGTGTTTGTCCTTTTCTTGACATATTATTTTGGCCTTTTCGCCCCGTATTTGCTCCGCCCTTTGCGGCGTTTTTCAACCCCCTGAGTATCAAGCGAGCCGCGGATAATATGATAACGAACCCCCGGCAAATCTTTCACCCGTCCCCCGCGAATCATCACTACTGAATGCTCTTGCAGGTTGTGTCCCTCACCCGGAATATAGGAGGTAACTTCGATCCCGTTGGTTAACCGGACCCGGGCCACCTTCCGTAAAGCCGAGTTCGGCTTTTTGGGGGTTGTGGTATAAACACGCACGCACACTCCCCGCTTTTGAGGCGATTCCATCAGCGCGGGAGAAGCAGTTTTGTGGGTCACCATTCGGCGCCCCAAACGGATCAGTTGATTCAGTGTTGGCATAAAAAGATTGAACCCTGCCCTTTGTAGGGGCGGCCCTGTGCCTGAATGGCCCCTCTTTATGGGGTGGCCGCCCTCAATGAAGGGCAACCATATGGGGTTGCCCCTACTAAAAAAACCCTGTTTTTAATGGGTTAGTAGGGGCGATTCATGAATCGCCCCTACGAAATACCGGGAAAAACAGGCGGGGACGCTAACAAAACAAAAAAATGATGTCAAGTTAACTCGCGACAGCCTGAATCGAAATTCCCTCCTCCGGCAGACCCTCCTGATCCACCTCTATCTTCACCTGGCGATAATGATTCAACCCGGTACCGGCCGGGATAAGCCGTCCCATAATGACATTCTCTTTCAACCCTTTTAAGGTATCCGTTTTGCCGGAAATGGCCGCTTCGGTCAAAACCTTGGTGGTCTCCTGAAACGAGGCCGCGGAAATAAAACTGTCGGTGGTAAGCGAAGCCTTGGTAATACCCAACAGCAAAGGCTCCCCGACCGCCGGCTTCCCTTTTTTCTTCTTCACCTTCTGGTTTTCCTCTTCAAAGACAAACCGGTCGACCTGCTCGTCGATCAAAAAGCGCGTGTCGCCCGGATCCATCACGCGCACTTTTCTCAACATCTGGCGGACAATCACTTCGATGTGCTTGTCGTTGATTTTGACCCCCTGCAGACGGTAGACTTCCTGGACTTCGTCGGTCAAATATTTGGCCAGCGCCTTTTCTCCGAGCACCCTCAAGATATCATGCGGGTTGGAAGAGCCGTCCATCAGGGGTTCGCCCGCACGCACATACTCCCCTTCGTGCACCGAAACATGCTTCCCTTTCGGAATCAGGTATTCTTTCGGCTCGCCCACTTCCGGCTTGACCAGAACCTTGCGCTTTCCCTTTGTGTCTTTTCCAAACATGATGTTTCCATCGATTTCGCTGATCACCGCAAACTCTTTCGGTTTCCGGGCCTCAAACAATTCAGCCACCCGTGGAAGACCGCCGGTGATGTCTTTGGTCTTGGTGGTTTCGCGCGGAATTTTCGCAAGAACATCACCCGCTTGAATTTCCTCCCCTTCGGTGACCACAATATTGGCCTTCACGGGAAGCAGGTAACGCGCCTCCGATCCGGTGGAGGGAAGAATGATCGTTTTGCCCGAAGCATCCTTGATGGAAACACGGGGACGAAGAGAAGGATCCTTTGACTCGGTGATGATTTTGCGCGACAGGCCGGTCACTTCATCGATAACCTCCTGCATGGTCTGCCCTTCGACGACATCGCCGTATTTTGCCACACCGCCGTCTTCGGTCAGTATGGGAACCGTATAGGGATCCCATTCGGCAAGCAACTGCTTGGCCTTCACCTTTTCACCATCACCCACCTTGAGGATGGCCCCATAGGTAAGCGGATATTTTTCGCGTTCACGCCCCGTTTCGTCCATGACGGCAATCTCGCCGTGACGATTCATCACGGTTAAAAAGCCGTACTTGTTGGTCACCGAACGGACGTTCATGAAACGGATATTCCCGTCGTGACGGCATTCGAGGGTGGACTGTTCCGCCCTTCTGCTGGCGGTACCACCGATATGGAAGGTCCGCATGGTGAGCTGGGTGCCCGGTTCGCCGATCGACTGGGCGGCAATGACTCCCACCGCTTCGCCGATATTCACGATATGCCCCCTCGCCAGATCGCGCCCATAACATTTGATACAAACCCCTTCGCGCGACTGGCAGGTGAGCACGGAACGAATTCTCACTTTTTCAATCCCGGCCTCTTCGACCTTGTCGACCAGCTCTTCATTGATCTCAGAGCCGGCGGAGACGAGAATCTCACCCGTGATCGGGTCGGGCACATCTTCAAGCGCCACACGCCCGAGGAGACGATCACCCAGGGGTTCAATGATTTCGCCCCCCTCGACCAACGGCATCATTTCGATTCCATCGAGCGCGCCGCAATCAGGTTCGTTCACCACCACATCCTGGGCCACATCCACCAGACGGCGGGTGAGGTAACCGGAGTTGGCCGTTTTCAAGGCCGTGTCGGCCAATCCTTTGCGCGCACCGTGGGTTGAAATAAAGTATTGAAGAACCGTCAATCCTTCCCGAAAATTGGCGGTAATGGGGGTTTCGATGATTTCGCCGGAGGGCTTGGCCATCAAACCACGCATCCCGGCCAGCTGGCGCATTTGCTGTTGCGATCCGCGGGAGCCGGAATCAGCCATGATATAAATGGGGTTGAAGCTGGGACTTTTTTTCTCACGCCCCTTCTCGTCGAGCACAACCTCCTGGCTCATGTCCCTCATCATTTCGCTTGCCACCTTTTCCGTGGCTTGGGCCCAGATATCCACCACCTTGTTGGAACGCTCACCGTCGGTGATCAATCCCTCAGTGTACTGATTTTCCACTTCAGTCACCTGTTGGTAGGCCTGATCGAGCAGTTCCTTTTTCCGGACGGGAACTTTCATGTCATCGAGACAAATGGAAATTCCGGCCTTTGCCGCAAACTCGAAGCCGATATTTTTCAACCGGTCGGCCAGAAGAACCGTCTCTTTGTCGCCCGCAACGCGGTAACAAAGGTCCACCAAATCGGCAATCGACTTCTTGTCCATTACCTTGTTGATTGTTTCAAATTTCATCGCCGAGGGAAGAATCTCGCTCAAGAGAATCCGCCCCACAGTGGTCTCAACCAGTGCGGCTGAGTCACCGCGCTTATCCTTCATCCGCACCCTGATTTTGGCGTGCAACTCCACCTTTTGATGATCCCACGCCATGCGAACCTCTTCCGGATTGGCGAAAATCTTTCCCGACCCCAAGGCCCCCTCGCGTTCGCGGGTCATATAATAGATGCCGAGCACCATGTCCTGCGTCGGAACGATGATCGGTTTTCCGGAAGCGGGGGAAAGAATGTTGTTGGTCGACATCATGAGGACCCGCGCCTCGATCTGCGCCTCGGTGGAAAGGGGGACATGGACGGCCATCTGGTCGCCGTCGAAGTCGGCGTTGAAGGCGGCGCAAACAAGCGGATGAAGACGAATGGCGCTCCCCTCAACCAGGACCGGCTCAAAGGCCTGGATCCCCAGCCGATGGAGAGTGGGTGCGCGGTTCAGCATGACCGGATGTTCCTTGATCACTTCATCAAGGACATCCCAGACTTCGGAACGCTCTTTTTCAACCATTTTGCGGGCGCTTTTGATGGTGGAGACAAAACCCTTTTCCTCAAGCTTGTTGAAAATAAAAGGCTTGAAAAGTTCGAGGGCCATTTTCTTCGGAAGGCCGCACTGATGCAGTTTCAATTGGGGCCCTACCACAATCACCGACCGGCCGGAATAATCGACCCGCTTTCCCAAAAGATTCTGGCGGAAGCGCCCCTGTTTTCCCTTGATCATGTCGGAGAGCGAACGGAGCGGACGCTTGTTGGGTCCGGTAAAAACCTTGCCCCTGCGGCCGTTGTCGAAGAGCGCATCCACCGCCTCCTGAAGCATCCGCATTTCGTTCCGGATGATGATCTCCGGGGCGTTGAGTTCAACCAGGCGCTGGAGACGGTTGTTGCGGTTGATCACCCGCCGGTAGAGATCGTTCAAATCAGAGGTGGCAAAACGCCCCCCTTCGAGGGGAACCAGTGGACGCAAATCGGGGGGAAGAACCGGCACCACTTCCATCATCATCCATTCGGGGCGGTTCCCCGAATCGCGAAACGCTTCCACCACCTTGAGGCGCTTGGACAATTTTTTCTTGGTGGCCTCCGAACCGGTCTTTTCCAGGTCCTTGCGGAGTTTTTTTGAGAGTTCGTCAAGATCGATTTTGCGCAGAAGATCGCGCACCGCAGTCCCACCCATGGAGGCGTCAAACCCTCCGGCAAATTCCGCCCGCGCCTTTTGATATTCCTCCTCGTTCAACACCTCTCCCTCGGAAAGGGAGCTGGAACCGGGGTCGGTGACAATATAGGCCTCGCAATAAAGAACCCGCTCGAGATCCTTGAGCGTCAAATCGAGCAGGAGTCCGATGCGGGACGGAAGACTTTTCAAAAACCAGATGTGCGCCACCGGGGTGGCCAAATTGATATGTCCCATCCGTTCTCTGCGGACTTTCGACTGGATGACCTCCACGCCGCATTTCTCGCAGACGATCCCGCGATGCTTCATCCTCTTGTACTTGCCGCAGTTGCACTCGTAATCCTTCACCGGCCCGAAAATCTTGGCGCAGAAAAGACCGTCGCGTTCGGGCTTGAAAGTGCGATAGTTGATGGTTTCCGGTTTTTTTACCTCCCCGAAAGACCACGAACGGATCAGGTCGGGACTCGCCAGCCCCAGCTTGATGGCCGCATAATTTAACGGATCTTTGGGTTTTTCGAAAAATGTGGCGATATCCATAATTTTGTATGTTCCGTCCTGTAATGAAACACCACGAGGCGCCTGTTCTTCAAATCACCAAGCCCTCGCGGAATTGCACAGAAATTTATTTTTCCTCAATCAACTCGACATTTAAAGACAAACTCTGAAGCTCGCGAATCAGCACGTTGAACGATTCGGGAAGCCCCGGCTCAAGAACATGGTTGCCTTTGACAATATGCTCGTACATGCGCGTCCGACCGATGACATCATCGGACTTGACCGTCAAAAACTCCTGAAGCGCATAGGCGGCGCCGTAGGCCTCCATCGCCCAGACCTCCCTTTCCCCCAGCCGCTGACCGCCGAACTGGGCCTTCCCACCGAGAGGCTGTTGGGTAACCAGCGAATAAGGGCCGATCGAGCGGGCATGGATTTTGTCTTCCACCAGGTGATGGAGCTTGAGAATGTACATGGCCCCAACCGTTACCGAATGTTCGAAAGCATCTCCCGTCCGCCCGTCGAAAAGGGTCGCTTGCCCCGTTTCGGGGATGCCGGCGGTTTTAAGGAGGTTTTTGATCTCCTCCTCTTTGGCGCCGTCGAAGACGGGACTCGCAAAGTGGACACCGTTTTTCGCCAGATCGCGGGCCAAGGCCTTGATTTCGGCCTCTGAAGCCGACTCGAGAAAATCATTCACCCCGGATGCGTGGTAGATTTTCTTGATCATGGACACCAACGCCTCGTGATCGAACTTGGCGTCGATAATCGCCTGGATTTTCCGCCCCAACTCAATCCCGGCCCATCCCAGATGGATTTCCAGAATCTGCCCCACGTTCATTCGGGAAGGAACACCCAGAGGGTTGAGCACCACATCCACCGGACGGCCGTCCTCCATATAAGGCATATCCTCTTCCGGCAGAATAATGCTGACCACCCCCTTGTTTCCGTGACGCCCGGCCAATTTGTCCCCCACTTGGACTTTCCGCTTGATGGCCACATAGACCTTGACCAATTTGATGACCCCCGGCGGAAGTTCATCCCCTTTTTTGAGCCGGTTGACCTTCTGATCGTACATCATTTTGACCAGATCGATCTGGTCTTCCATGTCTTCGATGATGGCGCCGATCTGCTCTTCAAGCTCCTCCCCTCCTTCACAGGAAATTTCCCGCCATTTTTCAAAGGGGATCTGCTTTAACAGCGATTCGGTGATCGCCTGTCCCTTTTTAATAAGGACTTTTTCGGCCTCTTCATCCATCACCTTCGAGGACGACACCTTTCCCGTCAACAGCTGGCCCAGTTTTTTCTGGGCCGAAGACTGGATGACCCCGATTTCGTCGATCTGGTCTTTCTTGAGTTTTTTGGTGGCCTGATCCTGCTGATCTTTCGAACGTTCGTCGAGATCGACCCCTTCGCGCGAGAAGACCTGCGTGGCAATCACCGTGCCGACAACGCCGGGGCCTGCGCGAAGCGATGTGTCTTTCACATCCCCCGCCTTTTCGCCGAAAATCGCCCGGAGAAGTTTTTCTTCCGGGCTCAACTGCGTTTCCCCTTTCGGTGTGATTTTGCCGACAAGAACATCGTCGGGTCGGACTTCCGAGCCGATGAGAATGATCCCCGACTCATCGAGGTTTTTCAAGGCCTCCTCGCCGATATTCGGAATATCGCGGGTGATTTCCTCCTTGCCAAGCTTTGTATCCCGCGCCACGGATTCGAACTCCTCGATGTGGATTGAGGTAAAAATATCATCCTTGACCAGCCTCTCCGAGAGAAGAATGGAATCTTCGAAGTTGTAGCCCCCCCATGGCATAAAGGCCACCACCACATTCTGGCCCAAAGCGAGCTCGCCCCTGTCGGTGGAAGCGCCGTCGGCGATGATATCCCCCTTCTTCACCTTGTCGCCGACATTCACGATCGGGACCTGATTCAGGCAGGTCTTCTGGTTGGAACGCTGGTATTTCATCAAAGTGTAAATATCCACTTCCGATACCGATTCCTTCTTTTTTCCGCGCTCGGCCTTCACCACAATTCGGGAGGCATCCACGGAAATGACGGTTCCCTCGCGTTTTGCAACAACGGTAACCCCGGAGTCACGCGCGACAATCGGCTCAATACCGGTGCCCACAATGGGAGAAGAGCCCCGGAGGAGAGGAACCGCCTGGCGTTGCATGTTCGAACCCATGAGGGCGCGGTTGGCGTCGTCATGCTCGAGAAACGGGATCAGCGAAGCGGCGATGGAGACGAGCTGATTGGGGGAAACATCCATGAGGTCCACCTCATTCCGGTTCACAAGGGCGAATTCCCCGTTTTTCCGGCAACTGACCATCTCGGAGGTGAAATTTCCCTTCGGATCCAGCGACGCATTGGCCTGTGCAATCACATGATCTTCCTCTTCCAGCGCGGAATAGTAGGCAACATCGTTGGTGACCCGCCCCTCTTCAACCTTGCGATAGGGGGTTTCAATAAATCCGTACTCATTCACGCGGGCATAGGTGGACAAAGACGAAATCAACCCGATATTGGGCCCTTCAGGGGTTTCGATGGGACAGATCCGCCCGTAATGCGTGGCATGGACGTCACGCACTTCAAACCCGGCCCTCTCCCGCGTCAAGCCCCCCGGTCCAAGGGCCGACAACCGGCGCTTGTGGGTAACCTCCGCCAGCGGATTGGTCTGGTCCATGAATTGCGAAAGCTGGGAGGAACCGAAAAATTCCTTGACCACCGCGGAGACCGGCTTGGCGTTGATCAGGTCGTTCGGCATGAGCGTTTCGATCTCCTGCAGACTCATCCGCTCCTTGATCGCGCGTTCCATGCGCACAAGCCCGATGCGATATTGGTTTTCCAGCAGTTCTCCCACCGCGCGGATTCGGCGGTTTCCGAGATGATCAATGTCGTCCACCGTTCCTTCGCCGTCTTTGAGTCTCAAGAGATAACGGACGATCTCAAGAATGTCCTCCTTGCGAAGCGTTGTAACCTCCAGCGGAACATCAAAACCGAATTTGTGGTTGATCTTCAGACGACCAACTTTGGAAAGATCATACCGCTCCGGGTTGAAGAAGAGATTTTCAAACAGGGTCGTGGCCGCCTCAAGGGTGGAAGGATCGCCTGGCCTCAAGCGGCGGTAAATTTCGATGACCGCCTCTTCCGGGGTTGAAATCTTGTCGATCAACAGGGTTTGCCGGATATAGGGCCCCACATTCAGGGTATCCATGAACAAAAGCGGTATCTCGGCAATCTTCCGCTTCCGGATTTCGGCCAGTTTGTCTTCGGTCAAGACCTCGTTCGCCTCAGCCACCACTTCACCGGTCGATTTGTCCACAACATCGTGCGCAATAACGCGGCCGATAACTTCGTCGTTGGCCACCGGCAGTTCCTTGATCTTGGCCTTCACCATTTTTTCCAGAACCGGGGGGGTGAATTTTCGGTCTTTTTTGACCACCACCTCGCCGGTTTTCGGATTCTTGATATCGTAGGGGGCCCGAAGGTACTTGAGCACCTCGGGCACGACATTTTTGGTGAGGTTTTTGCCGTCGATGGTGATGATTTCGCCGGCATAGAAATAATTGAGGATCTCCTCGGCGGTCATGCCGAGGGCCCTCAAGAGAACGGTCACCGGCAGTTTGCGACGACGGTCAATGCGGACATGGAGGATGTCTTTGGCGTCGAATTCGAAGTCAAGCCATGAACCGCGCGAAGGAATCACCCGACCGGAATAAAGAAGCTTGCCAGAGGCGTGTGTTTTCCCTTTGTCATGCTCGAAAAAAGAGCCCGGCGACCGGTGCAACTGGGAAACAACCACCCTCTCGGTTCCGTTAATAATGAAGGTGCCGTTTTCGGTCATGAGTGGAATCGTGCCGAAGTAGACCTCTTGTTCCTTCACATCGCGGATTGTCTGCGAACCTGTTTCAGAATCGGTGTCCCATACCACCAGGCGAACCACCACTTTCATGGGGGCCTCATAGGTCATGCCCCGGCTCCGGCACTCGTTCACTTCGTATTTCGGCTTTTCGAAGGTGTAACTCACAAACTCGAGAGAGGCGGTATTATTGAAGTCGCGAATGGGAAAAACACTCTTGAAGATGGCCTGCAACCCGGAATCTTCCCTCTGGTCGGGCCTTGTTTCCGTTTGGAGAAATTTGGTGTATGACTGCTTTTGAAGTTCGATAAGATTCGGGATATCGATGATTTTCCTGATCCGGGAAAAATCCTTGCGCAAGCGAAAATTGCCCGCCGTTAATGGAAGCATGAGTACTCCTTGATTAATAAAGGGAAAAGCAAACAGCAGACAGGAAAAAGGGGGGGTTGAGACCCTTCCTGATCCCTTTTTATTGGTCTAACTGTTTATTTATTTCAACTCGACTTTGGCACCGGCTTTTTCAAGCTGGACCTTGATTTTTTCGGCGTCCGCCTTGGCAATCCCCTCTTTCACCGTCTTCGGGGCTCCTTCAACAAGGTCTTTCGCCTCTTTCAACCCCAGACCGGTAATGGCCCGAACTTCCTTGATGACGCCGATCTTGTTGTCACCCGCATTGGCAAGAACCACCGTGAATTCGGTCTTCTCTTCCGCAACCGCGGCGCCCGCATGAGCCCCTGCACCGCCGGCAACCATCACGGGAGCCGCCGCCGAGACGCCGAATTTTTCCTCAAACTTCTTCACCAATTCTGAAACCTCCAAAACGGTCATTTTTGATACCGCTTCGAGAATCTGATCCACATTAACATCCGCCATGTTTGTCACTTGCTAGTCGCTTGTACAGTCCCGCAACGCGGGACGCGCACCAAACTTCCTAGACAAATCCAAAAAAATTAAGATTTCACTTCCCCTTGTTTTTTGTCCCTCACCGCCGCCAGCACATTCACCAGCTGCCGCGGAATCTGGGCCAGAACCATCACCCAATTCCGTGCCGGCGCCTGCATGGAACCCAACAGTTTGGCCAGCAACTCCTCACGGCTGGGAAGCGTGGCCAATGCCTGCACCTGCTTTTCAGTCAGCGGCTTCCCATCCATCCCCGCCGTCTTGAACTTGACCTGTTCGTGGTCCTTGGCAAACTTCACCAGAATCTTGGCCGCTTGGGTGGGATCAGCCTCGGTCGTGGTGACCGCCGTTGTTCCCGTAAAATGATCGGCCAGAAATTCCAGGGGAGTCCCCTTTACGGCGATTTTGGCCAGACGGTTTTTGACCACTTTGATCCGTGATTGGGCCTTTGTCCGAAGCTCCAAGCGCAGCTTGTTCACTTCCTCAACTTTCAAGCCCTTGTAGTCGGTCAATAAAAGAATTTTGGCCTTTGAAAATTTTTCTTTCAGCCGGTCAACTTCCGTATGTTTTTCGGTACGATTCATAAAATCTTATCTGTAGGGGCAATTCACCCCATTAAGAGGGGCCGCTCTTTATGCGGTGAATTGCCCCTACGCATGCAGTTTCTCGATCTCGGAGACATCAATCCGCACACCCGGGCCAAACGTTGCCGAAAGGGCAAGCCCCTTGAAGTAATTTCCCTTTGACGACGCCGGCTTCAGCTTGGAGATAGTTTCGATCAAGGCCATGAGGTTGTCCTTCAATTTTTCCGGACCAAAAGAAACCTTGCCGATGGCGCAATGAACAATGCCCGCCTTTTCAGTTTTGAATTCCGCCTTTCCCCGTTTAAGCTCGGAAATCGCCTTCCCCACATCGAAAGTCACCGTTCCGGTTTTTGGGTTGGGCATTAACCCGCGCGGCCCGAGTACCTTTCCCAATTTCGAAACGGCCGGCATCATATCGGGGGTGGCCACCACATTGTCGAAATCCATCCACCCTTCCGCGATTTTTTTGATCAAATCGTCGGCGCCAACATGGTCGGCCCCGGCTTTTTTGGCCTCCGCTTCCTTTTCCCCTTTGGCAAAAGCAATCACCCGAGCCGTTTTCCCCAAACCGTGGGGAAGCGGCACGGCGCCGCGAACCTGCTGATCGGACTGCTTGGGGTCAATACCCAAACGAATGGCGACATCCACCGTTTGGTCGGCCTTTCCCCCCTGCATACCGGCAATCAGGTTGACCCCTTCTTCAATAGAGTATTTCTTCGTCGGATCAACTTTTTCTCTTAAGGCTCGATATCGTTTGCTTGGCATATTAAACAACCTCAATCCCCATGCTTCGCGCCGTTCCGGCAACCGTATTGATCGCCGATTCGAGCGTTGCACAATTCAGATCCGGAAGTTTTATTTTGGCAATCTCTTCAACCTGCGCTTTCGTCACCTTCCCCACTTTTTCCTTGCCGGTCAAACCGCTCCCCTTTTCAACCTTGGCCGCCTTTTTGAGCAAAACAGAAGCGGGAGGGGTTTTTAAAATAAAAGTGAATGACCGGTCGGAATAAACGGTGATAATGGCCGGAATGATCATACCCGCCTGTTTCTGGGTTGCGGCATTGAACTGTTTGCAGAACTCCATGATGTTGACGCCGTGCTGACCAAGCGCCGGCCCAACGGGCGGAGCCGGATTTGCGGCCCCCGCAGGGCACTGTAACTTGATCTGTGCTACTGGTTTTTTGGCCATGGTATTTTAATGAAGGGCGGACACACGGGTCCGCCCCTACGGCTAATTTTTTTCCACCTGCGTAAATTCCAATTCGACCGGGGTCGATCGGCCGAAGATGCTCACCAACACCTTGAGCCGCCCCTTGTCTTCGTTCA
>JACQOY010000026.1 GCA_016207765.1 Deltaproteobacteria bacterium
AACATTTTATAGCGGTTTTAAAAGTACTCCGTCAGCGAAAAAAGCCCTTCCAAGCTGTGGATATCCGATTCAAAAAGCGGGATTATGGTCAGGAACTGCTTCTCTGTCAGGTCATGTTTGAGTTCTTTTCGATAATTGTCATCTCTCCGGGCGATCGGTTCAAACCGGTCAAAACAATCGGCCATTTTTGCCGTGAGTTTGGTTCCGACTCGCGCGGCCAGCTCCCTTTGGTTTTCCTCCCGGTCGTCCGATGCGATCCGGTAGAGGGGATGAACCCGGTTGAGAATGACTCCGCTGAGAGGGAGGCCCAAGGCGGCAAGCCGCTCCGAAAAAAACTGCGCCTCCCGGACCGATTTTTCCTCGCAGGCCGATACCAGGACAAAACCGGTTTCATCCTGTGTCAGGATTTTCCTCACGTCCTCCGCCCGGCCCTGAAATCCCCCCAGCAATTCCTGAAACGAAATCAGCATTTCCGAAATATCCTGCAGGAAGGCGAATCCGGTGATCCGATCGAAGATTTTAAGGATCATCTGCGACCCTTTTTCGAAGAGCTTGAGGCCGGATTTCCCGGCCAGCATCGCCGGTTTCAGGAGAAGATGGATCATGCTGTGGCCGATGGCGTCGATCATCTTTTGCGGCGCCTCCAAAAAGTCGATGGCGTGCGTTGTTGGGGGGGTATCGATGACAATCAGATCGTATTTTTCCTCTGTGGCCAGTTCATAGAGTTTTTCCATCGCCATATATTCCTGGGAACCGGCGATCATGTCCGATAGATGGCGATAGATTTTATTATTGAGAATTTTTTGTTCAATCTCTTTGCTGGGCGCATATTTGGCGACCAACTGGTCAAAGGTATGCTTGGTGTCGAGCATCATCGCGAAGCAGGCGGGGTCCGGCGTCCCAAAGAGATCGGCCAGTTTTTTTGCATTGATCCGTTTGGGCTCGTCCGAGAGCCGATCAAGGCCGAGGGAAGTGGCCAGCCGTTTGGCGGGGTCGATGGTCAAGACGATCGTCTTCAAACCGAGGGCGGCCCCTTTCAGGGCGAGTGCCGCGGCCATGGTGGTTTTGCCGACGCCGCCGCTTCCGCAGACGAGGATAAGGCGTTTTTCTTTCAGTAGCGACTCAAGCATGAATTGACTCCAGCCATTCCCGGACTATCGGCTCCAAACTTTTGGCCGTGGTGATCTCCTCGTACAGGAAAGGGATTGTAATGCACTCCAAGTCCTTGTGTTGTTCCATCAGAGTTTCCCGGTACTCCCGGTTCAAGTCGGCCCTTCGCCACGAGAGCAGGGCGTAGGCGAAATAAGGATAAAGGGGATCATTTTTTTCCGGCATTTTGTCGGTCAACTGATCGGCCTCGCCTTTGGCGACCTCCGTCTGGTGAACCGCGTTGATGAATATCGGGCCCAAGGGGATCCCCAGTTTTTTCCGGACCATGGAAACCAGCTCCCCTGCCTCCACCACAGGCATCTCCTCGGCCAGGGTGACCGCCGAAAAGACGGTTTTCGAGGCGTCGGTCAAAAGGCCCAAGATCCGGTCCGACTGGCTCCGCAAGGGCCCTACCTTGATGGCGTCGCGGGCGATCCGCGGCACCTCAAAAGTCGATACGCCATGGCCCGTGGCCGGCCCATCGACGATGATCAAATCGTACAAAGGTTCATTGGTTCGTTTGTCCTTCTGTTTTTCGAGGTGATAGATTTTTCCGATCATCAACAGTTCGTTTAACCCGGGAACGGCATTGAGAAAATAGGTGACAAACCGGTTGTTGAAGAACGTATCAAAAAGCGTCTTGAACCGGATTTGCATCAACACATATTCCTCGAAACAATCGCGGGGGTTCAGGTTGATGCCGGTAATGTAGGGAGCGAGGGGAATTTCGCGCTGACCGATGGTCTTGAGGCCGAAAAAGGGGGCCACCCTTTCCGTGGAGTTCATCTCCACGATCAGGGCCTTTTTCTTTTGCCGGGCCGCCGCGAGGGCCAGCGTTACCGCCACTGTTGTTTTTCCGACGCCCCCCTTGCCCGAAAGAAGGATAAGCCGTTTCGAAAACAATTCGGGAAGATTCATGCCCTTAGGGATATAAGATGTAGCCGGGAGGGGTGCAAGCTCAAAGCGATTTTTACGGTTCGTACTCTTTCAGCTTCTTTTCCAGTTGGGTGATTTTTTTGCGGAGATTGCGGATTTCGTTTTGAAGCGAGGTGACATGGGTCACCGATTCAACGGTCGATTTGATTTTTTCATCGATTTTTTTGGAAAAATCCTGCGTCTTGTGAAGGACTTCCTGCAGGATGTTTCCGTCTTCATCCGGCGTCAGTTTGTCGGTAATACGGTCGATCACTTTTTCGGCTTCATCCTTGGCGCGTGAAAAAGTGCTGACCCCCGTATCGATGGTTTTCTCGAAAAAGTCCTTGATGGCTCCCCCCCCTTCCTGAATGATTCGCCGGAGGGTGGCCAGCGGGATGAGACTTTTTTGTTTCTTTTCTTCCTCAAAAATTATCTGGGCCAAAGTGACAGAGGTCAAATCTTCCTTGGTGCGGTTGTCAACAATCTTGACGTCTTCCCCCTGCTTGACCATGTTGGCGATGTCGTCGAGGGTGACATAGGTGGAATTCTGCGTGTCGTAGAGTTTGCGGTTCTGATAGCGCTTGACGATGATGGTTTTTCGCATGTCTTTTGTCATAATCCCGGCGCGTCATGACTGCGTCAAAAGAAAACAATGACGCACACGTAACATCAAATACGACCTTGATGATTATTTCAAGGATTATTTTTAAGCGACGTTGGCTGATTTGGGGACAGCTGTTTCTTCATCGTAAGGGGAGAAGGGGGCTTTTTTCTGGTTGATGAGGACCTGTTTTACAGTGGAGAGCGCCTCGATTTTGAGTTTGTATTTTTCCGAGGTGGCCCCTTTGGTATTGATGATTTCGTCATCGATGGCGGAGATGATGGAATCGACGATGTACTCCTTGATGCGGGTGCTTTCGTCGGCGGGGAGATTGGCGCGCATCTCCGAGGGGGTTACTTTCTCGATCGTGTAATTAATGATTTTTTGAACAGGATTCAAGAGCGGTTCAAGTATTTCAGTGGAACTGCTTAAAATTGTGTTGGCCGTCGATTTGGAGACGATGTCAAGAGATGCCTGCATGGCCATCAACACCTCTTTCAGCGCCATCTGCAGATGGTTTTTCACCTGTCCCATCTGGTTTAGATAGTTAAGAAGGATGATCAAACCAAATTTTTCTAATCCCATAAACTCCTCCCTCTTTTTTAAGGTACGCTTTTTTTTATAACGTAGTGTCACGTATTGTAATGGGCGAAATGTAGCATGGGTCAAAAATGTTGTCTATTTTCTTTTTTAATCATCTTGAATGACAAAAGTAATAAATGGACATTTAATGTATATCTGTTCATTTACCGGTTTGATGGAGATTTTGGGCAAAATAGGAAGGGGGAAGGGGGTCATGGTCACGAAAATGGAAGTAAAGGAGGGTAAAATTGACCAAAATGATGACAATGAAAAGAAGGTTCACAAAGACAAGGAAGGGCCAGCACCTTTCCCAGAGGAGGTAAACGATGGCCGTTATCACCATAATATAAGAGGTTGGAACCAGGGTTTTTTCGAAGTGTTCCTCGATCCCCAAGCCGCGGAAAGCCCTTGAGTACCAAGGGAAAAAACGGGTTATCGTGATGAAGAAACAAAAGACGCAGAAAATAACAAAAGTGATGCCGGTGACAACGCCCCTCTCCGCCCCTTCGGAGGGGAGGCGATAGAGGTTTAAGAGCAGAAAAATCCATCCCAGGACGATGAGGCTTGTGACGACGGCTCCCTTTCTATTGAAGAAGAATTTTAATGACATACGCTATAGTGAACGGGTCCTGCCGCCTGCAGGTATCCCGCCCGTCCTCGTCCCGCGTTGCGGGACTGCGGCTCGGTCGGGAGCCCTCCTTACGGCGTCACCCGTTCACTCGATTTCACCTGCAATGACTTCCATCCGTTCTCGCCCCTCAGCGGCCAGTTTGCCGGCGTGTTGCAATGTGCGCAAAATCTGGCGGGCCTTTATCCCTTTTTTGGACGATTTTTCAAGAACGGCGCCGTAATCGTCGAGGAGCTGTTGTTCCCATCCCCGGATATTTTTTTCAACGGTCAAACGCCGTTTGAGTTCCTTTTCCGCCTCGCCTTTCAAACCTCCGGAGAGGGACGACAAGAGTTTCCCGGTTCTGATAAAGTCCAGCTCAATTTTTGCCAGCGCCTCCTCGGTGGCCGACTCTTTTCCCACCACAGAAGGTTCAAGGAGAATTTCAGTCAAGACTCTGCCATCAGTGTCCCATGTGTCGATGGCCAAATCAAAAAGGGCGGCCACCGTGGGATAGATATCAACCGTCCGGCCATAACCGTATTCGCCCGGTTTGATGCCATCGCCTGAAAACCACAAAGGGACCCGGATGTCTTCGCGGTCAATGGAACCGTGGTTGCCCAGTTTTATTCTTCGGATATTCCAGGCGGGATTCAGGGCCGTGTAAATACCTTCCGCCCGTCCATCATCGAAGAGGGAAGAGGCCAAAACCAGCACATCGGGATGCCCGTTCCCTTTGAAGAGCGTCCCGCTTTTTTGTCTTTCGACCACTGAGAGCCGTGTCTTGTTCAAACTCAGCGAAGCGGGTTCAAAGGGGTTTGAAGAGCCGGCGGGAATTTCATACCGGTAAAAATCTTCACCGTTGACCGAGGTGTGCCAAATCAGGGCGCGGCCTTTTTTGGAGCGGGCCTCGACCGAACCATCCTTTCGTTTCCCCAGAATCCATTCGATGCCGGGATGGTCCAACAGGGTTTCAACAATGTTACTGCCGGCTTTTCTCTGCGACGGGATCGCCTCCCAATCCTCGAGGAAGGCGGGCTGTTCCCATTTTTTGTCCGCTTTAAGATAAAGGGTGTTTGCGGAAATGGCCCGTCCGGTGACGATGGCGTCGGCGTCGTCGAACAGAGCCGCCTCTTCGGCGTTCATCCCTTCCAGGGCGAGCAATTTCTTGAGGCTCAGCGCCTTTTTTCCGGTGACATGAAATCCGTGGTCGCCGGTCAGAATAAAGACCGACTTTTCAAGAATTTTTTTCTTCTCCAAAAGTTTTTGAAGCTCCCTTAGATAGACATCGATATGCCGATAGGTGTCAACAACCCGATCGCTCAACGGCTCTTCCTCGTGCAGGAGCATATCGAGGGTGTAAAAGGCGGTGACGGTCAGCCGGGGGAATTTTTCAATTTTTGTTTTCGACAACGTCTTGATGGTTTTTTCCGCCGCCTTGATGTCGGTATATTCATAGTTGTGGGACATGGCGTACTCCCATCCGAAGGGGAGGAGGAATTTAGGTTGAAACCGGGTTGCGCCGAACGAGGCCTGCTCAAAACTGTTGAATGTGGGATGGCCGGACAGGGCGGTATACAAAATATGCGGCGTATCCGAGAACGAGGTGGTCGGATTGAAGAGCCGCCGGAAATTGAAGAGGGTGGAGTTGAGCCTTTTCAGACCACTGGAGCTTAAATATTCCACCACGTTTTTCCCGGATCGGTCGAGCCAGCTCAATGCCGGGACGCCGTTTCTTCCCGGAAAAACGCCGGTCATGATAGCCTGGTGCCCGGGCGCCGAAGAGGCGGGAAAAACAGAAGTGGAGTCTTTAAACCGGGCGCCCTTTTCAAAAAAGGTCGAACGGATCGTGGGGAGTTTTCCCTCGTGAACCAACTGTTCCATGTCTTCCACCCTCGGGCCGTCGAGGACGATCATGAAAACATAGCGGTCGGCAATCGGCGCTTTTTCTCTTTTGAGCGGATAGAGTTCAACCGCGCGGTTGGAGGCGCAGTTCACCAAGAAGAAGATCGAGCCAAGCAGGAAAAATTGTTTCATTCCCAGTGAGAGGAAGGGGGAGGCGATCCATTACCCCCGGCGTAAGCGGCAATCCGGCGGACCATTTTTTCGTAGTCGTTTCCCTTGGAAAAATAGTCGATCGCCCCCAAGTCTTCGGTGAGCCATCGCACGTCGTTGTCCATCATGGAGCTTAAGATGACAACGGGGATTTTTTTTAATTCGGCGTTGTTTTTAATCAGATGCATCACCCCCAGGCCGCTCATATCGGGGAGCATCAGATCGAGCAGGATGATGTCCGGTTTTTCAAGCGTGGCCAATTTCAGCCCTTCAAGCGGCGTTGTTGCAAACAAACACTCAAAATTGTGCTCCTCGAAAACTTCGTTCAGGACTTCAAGCAGATCGGTGTTGTCGTCGATAATCAGAATCCTCTTTTTGTGCGGCATGGTCCCCCCTCCTTAATTTTGTTCAGAGTTGATCAAGTTGAGGGCGCATTCTTGACCAAAATATTGCGCTTGTCAAAAAAAAATAACAGGGGTTAAAAAGAGGGGGGGTGTACGCAGACCAAAGACGAAAGGAGGGGGTTTTATGACATTGGCGCAAATCATGATTGTCGAAGACGAGGTGCTGATTGCCCGCGACCTTAAGAACAAGCTTGCCCGTTTCGGGTATCAGGTTCCCCAAGTTGCCGCCTCGGGGGAGGAGGCTGTCGAAGGAGTAGTCCGGCATCGTCCCGATTTGGTGTTGATGGATATCCGCCTTCAGGGAGCCTTGGACGGCATTGAGGCGGCGGAGATCATCCATCAAGCCCACGGCATCCCCATCATCTACCTGACCGCCTTCGCCTCGGATGTCGCCATCTCCCGGGCGGTGACGACCGAGCCCTACGGATACCTCATCAAACCGTTCAACGAGCGGGAGCTTAAGTCGGCCATCGAAATCGCCCTTTTCAAACACCAGATGGAAAAGACAAGGAAAAAGGCGGAAAGAGAACTGGAAAAATCGCACTCGCTTCTCCGGGCGACTCTGGAAGCCACCCCCGATGGTATCTTGGTGGTCAATCACCAGGGAAAGACGGTGAGTTTCAACCGGAAGTTTACGGAAATGTTCAGAATTCCCGAACCCTTGACGCCCTCCCCAAAAAGCGATCAGGCGTGGCTGTTCATTTTGGACCAGGTGAAAGACCCTAAAAATTTCGCCCAGAAGATGAAAGTCACCGAAATTTCCGCGGTCGAGGAGGGTTACGATCTTTTTGCCTTGAGGGACGGCCGTATTTTCGAGCGGTTTTCGGAGCCCCAGTTTTTGGAGGGAAAATGTGTGGGGCGCGTTTTCACTTTCCGTGATGTGACCCACCAGAAGCGGGCTGAGGAGGCCTTGAAGGAGAAGTCGGAGGAGCTGATGCGGTCGAATGCCGAACTCAACCGCTTTGTCTCGGTTGTTTCACACGATGTCCATGAACCGCTCCATTTGATCGGCACCTTTGCCGCCCGGCTCAAGAAACATCCCGGGGTTGCCGAGGATGTCAAGATAGCCCGGTATGTGGATAAAATCGAATCATCCGTCAAAAGGATGAATGAGCTAACCCGACATTTGCTGGAATATTCGAAAGTTTCTTTTGACAGGGTAACGTTGGAGACGGTGAACCTAAACAAGATCGTCGAGGAGGTTTTGGGCGATCTTGAAGTGGCCGTGGAAAAATCGGGGGCCAAGCTTGAGGTGGGAGACCTCCCGGTCATCCGGGCGGATAAACTTCAGATGCAACAGTTGTTTTTAAATCTTATTTCCAACGGGATCAAGTTTGCCCGCACCGGAATATCCCCGCAGATTCAGGTGGCAAGCCGATTGCTTCTTCCGGAGCACGCCCGCGTGGAAATCAGGGTGACGGACAATGGGATCGGCATTCCCGAGGATCAGAAGGGAGAGGTGTTTCAGCCTTTTTTCAGGGTGGAAAAGGGGCGCTCTGCGGAGGGTCATGAGGGGTGCGGCATCGGTCTGACTATTTGCGAGAAAATCATGCTCTGCCATGGGGGGACGATCCGGGTTGACTCGGCGGTGGGAGCGGGAAGCACGTTTATCCTCACCTTTCCGGTTATTCGGGAGGAAGAGCCCGTCGCGGCGGAGTTCGTGAGCCACTAAATAATGATGGGCGCCCCCTCTTTTGGAAGGGGCGCCCATTGTTCACATTGAAACTCGTAAGCCGGATTCTGTTCCGAAAGGAATATCCGCCAGCGTAGTAGTGGCGGATGATCGCCCGCCACTAATACTTTGGCGGGCATCGCCTTCGACGATGATCATTTCTCTGGGACCTGTATTACTACAAGCCTCTAGCGGTCTACCCGCCCTGTTGTAGGGGCGCACGGCTGTGCGCCCCTACGCCTGGCGGGCCACCAGGCGATATTAATATCTACAGGACCTATTTGACCTTGCTCCGGGTGGGGTTTACCGCGTTTCACCCCAAGGGTTATCCCCCTGGACTCGCCCGCCACTAAAACATGGCGGGCGCCCGGTCTTATGACCGGGCGTCTCTGTGGCACTATCCGTACCTGCCAATATGTCGTGGCAGGTCCCGGCCGTTAGCCGGCACCCTGCCCTAAGAGGTCTGTCTTGCAACAGACCCCATGGAGTCCGGACTTTCCTCCCGGCAATTGTTCCCAATCACCGAGCGATCATCTGAGTTTCAATGGAAATGTCAAAGAACGTCCGAGGGTTACACAACCCTAAAATCAATCGCCTCATTCGCCAGTTTGTCCGCCTTCTTGTTTTCTTCACGGGGAACATGGCGAAAAGAGACTTTCTCAAAGCTCGTTAACAAATTTTTAGCCCTTTCGTAGTAAGGAATCAATCCCTCATTTTTCACCCGGTATTCCCCTTTCAGCTGGCGAACCATCAATTCCGAGTCGGCCCGGATTTCAACTTCCCTGGCCTTCTGTTTTTTTAATTCTTCCAGTCCCATCAGCAATGCCGCGTACTCGGCCTGATTGTTTGTTTTAATCCCGAGGTAGTGCGAAAGAGGAATCTCTTTTCCGCTCTCGGAAACCAAAAAGGCTCCAGCCCCCGCTTCTCCGGGATTTCCGCGGCTGGCACCATCTGTATAAACAATCCATTTCATGATACTTGGGGTCCTTGGAAAACAAAAACCCCCCCGGGTTGCGGGGGGGTTTTATAACCTTAAGTCACCATCAAAAAAGGAGAATCAATTCTCTTTTGTTTCAACGTTAGAAAAGCTTAAAAGATTTAAACAAAAGTAATTCTTCCCGCGGCGAAAGACACGAAACAAGCGAGAGGGCCTTGGGAGAGAGCCCATAGTTGGTATTGTTTTGCTTTTGCTGGGGCCCTTCATCCGCCATCTCATTTTTCAACTGGAATGCTATTTCTTTAAGAATTTCAGCAACTTCTGACTTGGAAAAAGTTTTTAATTTGACCAATGAAGAAAATTCCTCGTTTTCGGCCAAATAAAACAAAAGTTCGCAAACAGCATCTTTCGTGACATCTTTGAATTTCATAATTTTGTATGTTTCGTCCTGCGACGAAACACCACATGTTGCATGTAACTTGCTGTGTAATTTGCGATGGCTTGGTGTGTGCGAATTACGTGTTTAAGGGGTGTTTCGCCCCCGGACAAAACATACAAAATTATGCTACCCAAGCCCTTGCGGAATTACACAGCAAAAATTCTTCCCCTTTTATCATGCCCTTCCGGTATCGGGCAAGAATATAAAAAATCAATTAAAACAATAAGTTACTTTGACCAGTCCCCCGATTTGTGTTAATGTGAAGAGGTTATCGTCGCCCCGCAAAAAAAGTTGCGTGGAAAATGAATGAATAATGGTACCACCTATACTTTGGTTATTTCATGTCCCGATCAAAGGGGGATTGTCGCGGCGGTAAGCAGTTTTATTGCCGCCCATCAAGGGTCGATTGTCGAGGCTGACTACCATACCGACCGGGAATTAAACCGGTTTTTCATGCGCCAGGAGATTCTGGCCGAGTCCCTTTCTTTCACCAACCAAGATGAATTCAGGCAAAAATTCAAAGAGACCGCCAAAAAGTTCAAAATGGAGTGGAAGATCACCAGTTCGGCGCAAAAAAAGAGGACCGTGGTTCTGGTAAGCCAGGAGGACCATTGCCTGGCCGATCTTTTGTACCGCTGGCGGGCGGAGGAATTTGATTTTGACATTGTCGCCGTTATTTCGAACCACGAAACCACAAAAAGTTTTGTCGAATGGCACAACATTCCGTTCCATTATATTCCCATGTCAAAGGAGAACAAGGGAGAGGCGTTTGGGCAGATTGAAGCCCTCTTCAAGAAATATCAGGGGGACGTGATGGTGCTTGCCCGTTTCATGCAAATTGTCCCGGCCGATCTGTGCGAGCGCCTTTACGGCCGGATCATCAACATTCATCACAGTTTTCTCCCCTCATTTGTAGGGGGGAAACCTTACCATCAGGCCTACGAGCGGGGGGTCAAGCTCATCGGCGCTACCTGCCATTACGCGACGGCTGTGCTTGATGAAGGTCCCATTATCGAGCAGGATGTGATTCGCGTCGACCACAGCCATTCGATCCCCGACATGATCCGTTTGGGAAAAGATGTGGAAAAAATGGTCTTGGCCCGCGGGCTTCGCTATCACGTGGAGGACCGGGTTATTATTCATCAGAACAAGACGATTGTGTTTAAGTAAATTTGCGAATATAATTTCAATTGGCTTGAAGAAACCGGAGTAAACATGTTTGAAAGAATCAGTATCGACCCCAAAATTTGTCACGGCCAGGCCTGTATCAAGGGAACGCGTATTCCCGTCCATCAGGTCGTCCACATGCTGGCCAATGGAGACACCGCTGACGATTTATTGAAAGATTATCCTTCAATTACAAAGGAAGATATCCTTGCCTGTATTGATTATGCGGCCTCGCTTGCCGAGGAACAGATTATCTCTCTCGACGCCTGAGTTGGTTGGACCATGAAAATTTTCGTCGATGAAAATATACCTTCCATGACGGTGAAGGCCCTGCAAGAGATCAACCACGATATAATCGACATTCGAGAGACGACTCACAAGGGTTTATCTGATGAAAAAATATGGGAATGGGTCCGGCGTGACGGGCGCATGTTGATTACAACAGATCTTGGGTTTGCAACCCACCGTGCCGAGAAACACAACGGTGTTTTGATTATTCGGCTGAAAAAACCGAATCGTCAGAAAATTCATGAGAGAGTTCTGAAAGCCATGCTCCGTTATCGTGCCGAAGAGTGGCCGGGGATGATCGTTGTCATGCAGGACAGGGTCCAAAGAGTCTGGAAGGCGCGTATTTGACAGCTGGCACGACATCAGAACAAGACGATTGTATTTAAGTGATTAAAGTCCAACCTATTGAAATTATTAATTAATTTTGTAAATTTTTTTCCTTGTAATTTTTTACGCAACCTTTTTTGATTTCTGCCGATAATAAATAAAAGAAAGTGAGGATATGGTTAGTCACAGATAGCGTCTATTTCGAGTCTTGAAGTTTTAAAGGGTTTGGCCGCGGATGGGGAGTTATCGGCGGACGATGTGGACAAGGTTACACAGGAGATGGCTACCGTGTGCCGGGCCGACGTCGATGCCTGTTTTTCGGACGATAACCTTGCCGCAGGTTCGATTCTTCTCGATGTCGATTACCGCAAACGCCATTTGCCCGGCGTTGCCTTGGCCGACGAGTCGACAAAATCATTCAACGCATTTATTTGGGACAATCCCTACCTTCAGATTGTCTTTCGGTCGCAGGTCGCGGTTGACGAGTCGCGGGTCGCGGCTGACAAGGCGCAGGTCCGGGCTGACAAGGCGCAGGTCGCGGCTGACGAGGCGCAGGTCGCGGCTGACGAGGCGCAGATGAGGAATGTGGTGTTTAGTGGTACGGCGGGTGCCGTTGGACTTGGCGTCGCGGCTTTTGGCGTCTCGCAATTTTTCGTTCCAGAGCCTTTTTTAACGAAGATTGAAGGGGGATTGCTTGTTGTAGCGGGTCTGACTCTGGCTACGTTCTGTGCATTCAACGTTTACATAGATACACCTGATGAGCCGGTTGTAACCGACGCACAAAATCTCCAGTGACCAGCTGTTTGCTCCCCCTTTCCGCGACGACGCACTTTCCGCGCGGGTTTTGGGAAGGTGAACCGGGTCGGCAAAATCCGCGGTGACCGGTAAGTTCTCAATCCTTTACTTCCTGTAGAGTATTTAATAGGTAACAGTCCAGTATGCCCCCCAAAATCAAAAAAGCGGTGATTCCTGCGGCAGGCTTGGGCACCCGTTTTCTCCCCGCCACCAAAGTGGTTCCCAAAGAGCTTTTGCCGATTGTCGACAAACCGGGGATCCAATACATTGTGGAAGAAGCGATTGCGGCGGGGGTTGAGGAAATCATCTTTGTTATTTCTCCCGACAAAAAACAGGTGGCCGATCATTTTCGCCCTGCCCCGGAGCTGGAAAAATATCTGCGCGATCGCGGCAAAACAGATATGCTTAAGGCGGTGATCGAACTTCAAGACAAGGCCAAATATACCGTCGTGATGCAGGAAAAACCGCTGGGGCTGGGACATGCCGTTTTTCAAGCCCGCGAGGCGATAGGCGATGAATGGTTTTTTGTTTTTCTCCCCGATGATCTGATCGATCATGAAGTCCCTTGTGCGGTTCAGATGCTCAAATCCTGGGAGGTGCACAACGGCGCCATCCTGGCGGTTATGCAGGTGGCGTGGGAGGAAGTGCATCAATACGGGGTGGTGAAGGCCGCGCCGCTTACCGCCAGTCTGGGGAAAGTGGAAAGTATCATCGAAAAACCGAAACGGGAACAGGCCCCGTCGAACTTGGCGGTGATCGGCCGTTATATCCTCCCTCCCGACATTTTTTCACTTTTGGAAAAACTCAAGCCGGGGGCGATCGGCGAGATCCAACTGACCGATGCTTTGGCCGGGCTGGTCAAGAAAACCGGCTTGTACGCACTGGAATTTGAAGGGGAGCGATTCGATATCGGCAATAAACCCGGTTTTCTGGAGGCGAACATCAATTATGCCCTCAAGCATGAGGGATTGAGTCAGAAAGCTCTCGATT